>NZ_JBDGAB010000002.1:0-158040 GCF_040910705.1 Blautia sp. RTP21359st1_E11_RTP21359_211015 | reverse complement strand
TGGAAATAATATCCTGTACAAGTTCTTCCTGTGGTGACAGTTCTTCATTGTTCACCACCAGTATCGTTGTGTGGAATCTCATGCAGAATCTTTCAAACCATTCGTATCCAAAACGGATAAATCTGTCTTTATGCGTGATCACTATGGTTTTGACCTTCTGCTCCATGACTTCGTCCAGTAATCCATTCCATTTCCTGCGGTTATAATCAAGTCCGCTTCCATAGTCTTCAATGCACTGGTCTACGATCATTCCTCTGGCATTACAGAACTGACGCAGAAATGCTGTCTGATTTTGAAGATCATCCCTTTGGTTTTTGGTAGATACTCTTGCATAAATAACAACTTTTCGTTTATCATGTTCTATATTTATACCTTTAAATTGAAGATACTGGTCATATGTGTAATAACGCCTGTCTGTTGGAGTTCGGTTTGCTTTTAAGATTCCCTCTCTGTCCCATCTCTGAAGCGTTTTTACAGAAACACCTAATAATTCAGCAAAATCTTTTGGTTTATAATTTGTGATATTTGATGTGTTCATAATATACCTCCATAAGTACATTTAAACACATTTAATATCTTTTTACAATATATTTAGTTACTTATATCATCCTCCTGCACTCACCCAGCCTCCGAACAGTTCCGGTGCAAGGTCGATCTCACAGGCATCCAGTACATCTTTTAGCTGTGAAGGATTGCTGACACCGGTTACAGGCACAGTCTGGAATGGCTGATGGAAAAAGTATGCCAAAGACAGGGCCTGCAGGCTGTGGCCGGTTTCTTTCTGCAGCTTTAACAGCTTCTGATAGGTGCGAAGGTTTGTCTCGTTCCAGTAGGATCTTTTCATACTTTCTGAAAGACCTGTGATCTGTGTTTCCTTCTCCCGCATCCAGGATGCATCCACCTCTGCATCTGTACAGGAAAGCCCCATTTTCTGAAGTTTTGAAAAAAATCCCATTGCAGTGGAAGAAAACGGAACGGCAGCAGCGCCTGTCTCACAGTGCCACTGATATTCTTCTCTGGAAAACTCCACAAGTGTAGGATCCGGATTTGTATTTCCTCCGGGATTGATTCCTGCAAGACTCCACTGATTGGATACTGCTGTGATCCCTGAAAGATTTCGTTCTCTCAGACACTGAGCAATTTCTTTCAGCCTCTCTGTGCGGTAATTGGAAAATCCATAATAACGGATCCGGCCTTCTTTTTTCAATTCTTCCAGAATATCCACGATTTCCTCCGCCGGTTTCTCCGGATCATCTCTGTGAAGCCAGTAAAAATCCATCTCATCTTTTCCCAGTGTGCGGCAGCTCTCATCCAGGTCCATGCGGATATCTTCTTTGTTCACTCTGCTGCGGCCCGGATCCTCAAAGGAATAGTGCGCGCCCTTCGTTGCCACAATAACTTTTCCTTGCATGCCACTCTCTTTCAGCCATTTTCCTATGATCTGCTCACTGCAGTTTCCATGTCCTTTTAGCCATTTGCAATAGACATTTGCCGTATCAATAAAATTTCCACCTGCGCGTACAAATGCATTCAGAATCTCAAAGCTTTTTTCCAGGTCTGATTTATCTCCAAATCCTGCTGTTCCGAGGCAGATAGGACTGATGTTCAGATCTGTATTGTTCAGCTGCATATATTTCATCTACGTAACCTCCCGTATTCATGTATATCTTTTTCTATTATAACTTTTTTCCGTAGATCCGAACAGTATATTTCCCAACTATCCATATACTATGGCACAAAAAAATCCTCCGGCACATGCATGCCGGAGGATTTGATATTCCGTTATCTTAACAATATGATTTATTTGTAAAGTGGTCCATAGTTCTTGCAAGCGCGGAAGTCTGCACCCTCTTTTTCCATACCGAATGCGTTCCAAGCTGCCGGACGATAGATATCCTTCTCAGGAACGTTGTGCATGGATACCGGGATTCTCAGCATAGAGCACATTGTGATCAGGTCTGCACCGATGTGTCCGTAGGAGATCGCACCGTGGTTAGCACCCCAGTTGTTCATTACATCGTAAGCTGTTTTGAACGGTCCCTCTTTGCCATCGCATCTTGGAGCGAACCATGTACATGGCCATGTGTAATCTGTACGTTTCCAGAGCTTGTCAGATACCTCTTCCGGAAGGGCTACTGTCCATCCCTCTGCGATCTGAAGAACCGGTCCAAGTCCTTTTACAAGGTTCAGACGGATCATAGTTGCAGGCATCTGAGCACGTGTTTCATAACGGCTGGAGTATCCGCCTCCACGGAAGTATCCGTTGTCGGCCATACACCACTCTGTATTGTCCATGATCGCTTTCTGGTCTGCCTCTGTAACATCCCACCACTGTTTCATAACTGGTGTTCCGTCAGCCTCTTTAGCCTGTCCGTTAGCATCCAGGCAAGCAGCACCGGAGTTGATCAGATGAAGGAATCCGCCAGCTTCTTTGGCAACACCCTCAAGGTCATATCCTGTAGCTTTCTTAACTGCCTCCGGGCTCCAGTATGTACGAACATCAGCGAAGATCTGAGCACGTCCTGTAAGAAGTTTCATGAACAGCATTCCAAGTCCGTTGAGAACGTCGTTCTCTGTAGCAAGGATGTACGGCTCACGAGCGCCATTCCAGTCGAAGGATGTGTTCAGCATAGCCTCTGCGAAGTCACCGTTCGGATAGAAGTCTGTCCACTGTCTCTGGCCCTGGAATCCAGCTGCAAGAGCATTGTGTCCGATTGCTTCCTCGGAGAATTCCGGAGCAAGATTATCACAGCCGTTCATCAGCTCTTTGATGATAACTGCCATCTTAACAACAAACTCGAACTGCTCCTCTTTCTTCTCTGGTGAGAACTGAAGCTCTTCCGGGTTCTTGTCCCAGCCGATCTTGCAGGTCTCTTTTGCCCATTTGAGAGCTTTCTCAAACTCTTCGTGATCGTAGATACCCTCTGTCATACGACGGATGATCTCTACCTCATCAACAGACTCAACTCTCATTCCGAGATAGGACTCGATAAAATCAGAATCGATGATAGATCCGCCGATACCCATTGTTACAGAACCGATCTGCAGGTAGGATTTACCTCTCATGGATGCAGCTGCAACTGCTGCACGGCCGAATCTTAACAGTTTCTCTTTAACGTCTTCCGGAATGGATGTGTCGTCAGCTTCCTGAACGTCATGTCCGTAGATACCGAATGCCGGAAGGCCCTTCTGTGCATGTGTAGCAAGAACGGATGCCAGATATACAGCACCAGGTCTCTCTGTTCCGTTGAATCCCCATACAGCCTTGATGGTCTGTGGATCCATATCCATAGTCTCAGCTCCGTAGCACCAGCATGGTGTAACTGTAAGAGTGATATCTACACCCTCTTTACGGAATTTATCCGCACATGCAGCGCTCTCACCAACACGTCCGATGGTGGTATCAGCAATAACAACTTTTACAGGCTCACCATTTGAATATTTCAGGTTCTCCTCGAAAAGCTTTGCTGCGGATTTGGCCATGTTCATAGTCTGATCTTCCAGAGATCCTCTTACATCGAGGGCTCCTCTACGTCCGTCGATGGTTGGTCTGATACCGATAACCGGATAGCTGCCTACTAATCTGCTCTTTGCCATAGTAACAATTACCTCCTAAATTTATATTCACTATTATAACTTACAGTTTTTTCACGTTCTGACAACTCCTGTCCGAACTATGCTTTTATTATACGATTGCATCTTTTAAATTACTTGTGTTATAATAGCAAAAAACAGTACAATATTCACTTTTTCATATGAGTTCCTAAAAAATCTATAAAATTTAAGAAAGAAGGGTTGTATTTTGCACGATCTTGGAAGAAATGAGGACAGACTTCGAGGTACCTATGAATTTCCTTTTGAATTCCACCACATTGACAGCAGCCATCCACGCTATGTCATGTCCTACCACTGGCATGTAGAATGTGAAATCATGCGTGTATTACAGGGCACTCTCACCGTCACTTTAGACGAAAAAAGTTTTACAGCAAAAGCCGGAGATGTGATTTTTGTCAATAGTGGAGTTCTGCATTCCGGAATTCCTCAGGATTGTATCTATCAGTGCATTGTTTTTGATATGAACATGTTTCTGAAATTTAATTCCGTCTGCACAGAATATATGCAGAAGATCAGCCACCAGGAGCTTCTGATCTATCACCATTTCAATGAAAAGCAGCCTGATATCCAGAGAGCGGTGAACTCTCTTTTTGATTCTTTCTGGCAGAGGAAGCCAGGATATGAGCTGGTTGTGTTTGGACAATTTTACCACTTTTTCGGATTGGTTTTTGGTAATCATTACTACCTGGAAAGCCTGCGGAAAACCAGACGAGATTACAAGCGCATTGTCCAGCTGAAGCAGGTCGTGGAATTTATTGAAAAGAACTATGCCAGCCCCATTACCCTGCAGGAGCTTTCCGCTTCGGTTTCCATGTCTCCCAAATATTTCTGCCGGTTCTTTTCCGAGATGACGCATCAGACACCAATGGATTACCTCAACCGCCAGAGGATCGAGCAGGCCTGCTGCCAGCTGGCTACCACCGATGATTCCATCACGGAGATTGCCTATCGGAATGGCTTTAATGATCTGAGCTACTTTATCCGTACCTTCAAAAAGTACAAGGGGATCACCCCCGGCAAATATAAAAGACGCTAAAATATTTTTCCACGTCTTAATGGCACATATCAGAGTATTACATGACAAAAAGCAGGATCTCGCACATATTGCGGATATCCTGCTTTTTGAGGAATTGGGCTGTTTTATGTAAATACAGCTTTTTCGGCCTGGCGGAGAACAGTCATGCCGGAACGGATTCCCGTTTTGCAGACGGGCTATGTTCATGTCTTTATGAATACATGCTACTCTTCTGTATGAGAAAAAAAGCCGGCAGGGCAGATTTTCTGCATGAAAAAGCCGACGCAGATCGTGAAGGAGCCTGATCTCTGTTCACGCAGTGACCAGCACCAGATTATGTCTTAATTGAAAGCGGATACGATCATCCACCTCACTGCTTGCTTCTGACCAACGGATATCTCACACAGTCGGTCCATCTACTCGAAGGGATTCCACTGCTGCATAGAACTCTGCTTGCGAAATGCCTGTACGCTGCACCGGAACATGCAGCAGAATATGATACAGTTAAAAACGATCCGGCCGCATTATAGCCGCCGGATGTTTCCTGCTTGTCTTATTCTAACAAATGCCTCTTTAAATTGCAAGAAATTTCAGAACATTTCGCTCTTCATTTTCCGACGGCAAAAGTCTATTTCCTACAGATTTTTCACCGCGTCTATAAACCTTTTTCCGTATTTTTCGTACTTGTGCCTGCCGACTCCTGTCACATTCAGCATTTCCTCCTCGTTTCCGGGCTTCAGAATGCACATATGGATAAGGGTTTTGTCGGAAAAGACCATATAAGGGGGGATTTTTTCCTCTCTGGCGATCTCCAGGCGAAGAGCACGGAGCTTCTGAAAAAGGGGCTCATCCTGTTCTCCCAGCTCCCCGACTGCAGATTTCGGAAGTCTGATCCGTTTCTCTTTTTTCTTCGTCTCCAGCTCTTTTGACATTTTCATTGTGAGGATATGCTCCTCCTCCAGAAGTGACCTGGAAGCGGCAGTCAGCTTCACAATCGTATATCCATCATCCGTCAGATGAAGATATTCCTTCAGTACCAGATAATTAAAGATCTGCCGCAGCCGGTGTGCCGGAATCTTTGCACAGACTCCATATTCCGGATTTCCATCCATCTCATACTGCCGGATCTTCGCCGTAGATGCACCACGCAGAGTATCCAGGATCACGGTCACCCCGTATCTCTGACCACTGCTTTCCACGCACCGGATCATTGCCCTGGCCTCCTGGCTCACATCCTGCTCTTCAAACTCGGTCTGGCAGTTCAGGCAGTTTCCGCAGTAGCTTTTTCCGTATTCCCCAAAATATTTCAGGATGTACTCACGCAGACAATCATGGGTAAAGCAGTAAAAGGTCATCTGCTTCAGCCTCTCCTGATCACGCTCCCGGACAAGGCGCCAGGCTGCCGCCTCCATTTCCTGGTTATCCTGTCCTCTCTCGATAAGATACTGATTGGTAACCACATCCTTCCCGCTGTAAAGCAGGATACATTCCGCAGGATCGCCGTCACGGCCCGCACGGCCTGCTTCCTGATAATAGCCTTCCATGTTCTTCGGCATATTATAATGAATGACATAACGCACATCGGACTTGTCGATTCCCATTCCAAATGCATTGGTGGCTACCATCACACGACAGCGGTCATAAATAAAATCATCCTGATTGTTCCTGCGTTCCTCATCGGAAAGTCCTGCATGATATCTGGTGGCCGTGATGCCGTCACGGATCAGCTTTCCGCAGACCTCCTCCACCAGCTTTCTGGTGAGACAGTAGATGATTCCACTGTCGTCCGGATGCTCCAGTATGTAATCGTGTACTTCCTTATATTTATCTTTCGGTGTTTTCACTGCAAAATAAAGGTTTTCCCGGTCAAATCCTGTGGTTGTGCAAAAGGGATCCTGAAGCCCCAGAAGTCTTGCAATATCCTCCCTGACCTCCTTCGTGGCTGTAGCTGTAAATGCACCGATCACCGGTCTTTTTGGAAGCTGTGCCACAAACTCTGCGATCTTCAGATAGCTTGGCCGAAAATCCTGTCCCCACTGTGATACACAGTGTGACTCATCCACTGCGATCATGGAAATATCCGCGCTCAGCGCAAAATCCAGAAACGCCTCTGTGGTAAGCCTCTCCGGTGCTACATAGATGATCGGATATCGTCCTGCCTTTGCATAGCGCAAGGCTGTGAAATACTGCCCCTGCGTCAGAGAGCTGTTGAGGTATGCTGCTGAGATGCCGACCTGGTTCAGGCTTCTCACCTGATCCTTCATAAGGGAGATCAACGGTGATATTACCAGTGTGATCCCCTTCATCATCAGTGCCGGTACCTGATAGCAGATGGATTTTCCTGCGCCGGTTGGCATCACTGCCAGAACATCTTTTCCTGCAAGAAGCGCATCGATCACCGCTTCCTGCCCTTCTCTGAATGTATCATACCCGAAATGGGTCTTTAAAAGTTCCTGTTTCGTCATAAATCGACATGATCCTTTCTGTTACGTTCCCATCGGAACTGTAACGCTTCTCTTTTTCATTGTCGAATCGCTGCTGTTTTCCGAATATTTTATTTTAACACATTTACAGATAAATTGCCAATTGATACAAAAAAATCACAATGCACTTCCTACCTGGTTTCCTGTTATAATGATATAAGAGAAAGAGTCTGTTTATACTGTTCCGCAGCAGAGGACCATGAATTCATGGAGTACCCGGGCCTCTGTTCAGTAACAGCCGGTATGCTCATAAAAAAAGGAGGGTTTGTTATGTGTAAAAGAAAAATAAAAACCATCGAAACATTTTTTTTCCTGATTCTTTTTTCCTTTATTGTGCTCCTGCTTCCCCAGGATGCTCACGCCAGAGTCCGGGTCGTGACCAAAGGAACCACTTCCACTATCCGTGATACCGACGGTGTGATCGAAGATGAGTCTTCAGACATTAATTTCCCGATCAACATCAAAAATGCAAACTGCCAAAAACGGGTCTATGCCGTGACAGTTCGTGTAAGCTTTTATTCACCCAAGGGAGTCATCCCAAAAAGCACCACATTTTCCATCGATGGGATCAATGTGGTTAAGCTGAGCACTTCAAATTATACACCACTGGCATACAAGGAAACCTTTTTCACCTACGATGACAACATAGAGGATGGCTACCTGGAGTTCGATTTCGGCAATAAAGAATGTCCGGTACCGGTAGACTGTGACTATGAGGTTACCATCAAACAGGCTGTTCCGGAAATTTTTATCACCAACAACAATTATCTGAACCAGAGCATCCGGACCGGAAAAACCACTTCCATCGGAATTGAGATTTCTGATCCCTACGTAAAAACCATCAGCAAATCAAAATTCAAGGTTACTTCTTCCAACAGCTCTGTTCTCAAGGTACAGAGCATCACTCAGGATTCCAAAAAACGCAGCCGTTTCACAGTTACCCTGAAGGGCATGAAAGCCGGATCCGCAAAGATCACTTTATCCTATCCAAAGGCCGCAGCCTGTAAGCTGACCGGAAAAGTAACCTCGCCTTCAAAAACCGTAGCAACCTTCCGCGCTTCCAAGACTACACTCAAGGTTGGCTCCAAGGTCAGCATGCGTTCCCTCATCAATCTGAAGGGCGGTACCAGTCTGACCATCAAAAATGCAAAATCCAGCAAGCCTTCCGTACTTGCCATTTCCGGAAACTATCTTGTCCCAAAGAAAAAAGGGTCAGCCACGGTTACCGCAAACTTAAACGGTGTCAATCGTAAGATCACTATTACCGTATCTGCACCGGCCGCCAAACCTACCGTCAAAAATCTGAAAATCCGTGTTGCCGGTATCAAGTATGGCCCCAATGACATGAAGACCTATTATACCTTAAAATTCACCAATACTTCTGCGAAAACCATCACCACCGCAAAAGTACAGATCATCACAGGTTCCGGTATCTATGACCAGATGTACTGGACCAAGAACCTGACACTGAACCTGAAGCCCGGAAAAGCCATGACAAAGACCTATTTCATCCAGAACATGGTCCAGGCACCGGAAAAAAGTGATATTTCCGTTAAATGCCTGAAGATTAGCTGGAAGTAAATAATTCAAAAGGGACGTGCCGCAGTATTGATTTAAAAATCATCACTGCAACACGTCCCTTTTATTTATTCTCTCTGAGCTGTCTATACGTTTTGTTTTTATCCTGTATCCTACAGTACCTCATTCAGTACCTGCAGTCCATACTCTGCAAGGCTGTTATCCTCTTCGCCGGTACCACCGCTGATACCGAGACCGCCGATGATGGTGTCTCCAACCTTCAGGGGTACACCGCCTCCGAATATCACAATATTGTCACTCATTTTTCCAAGACCATAAAATGTCTGGCCCGGCTGTGTCAGTCTGGAAAGCTCCATGGTGGACATCTTCACTGCCACAGATGTATATGCCTTTTTTACGGCCATATCAAAGCTTACAAGAAAAGATCCATCCATCACATGAACCGCAACCGGATTTCCATCCGGGCTGCATACCGCAATTACAGAAGGCTTGTTTCTTCTCAAAGCTTCCTGCTCGATCTTCTCAATAAGCCTCTTGGCAGAATCCAATGTGATACGACCCTGGATACCCATACGCTTCAGCACTTCCTGGATCATCGCCGTGTTTGCTGCTATACTGTCATTCTGTGCCATCGCCGTATTTCCTCCCACTGCTGTCGTCACAGTCCCATTCTGCACATCAAAAGCCTGTACATCCCTTTTCTGCACCATCTGCGAATCCTGTGCTCTTACATCCACCGCCGATGTACCCGCTGCAACATCCGCACTACTTCCAACAGTTCCTACAGCCTCTACCCCAACATTAGCTTCAATCCCAGCAGTTTCTGCTTTCACAGATTTCTGAACACTTCCAGAAATATCTGTCTTCTTCTCTTCGATCTTCGCAACATCCACATACCTTGCCAGCACATAAAAATAATCTGACAGACGGTTCATATATTTCTTGGCTCCGGTATCCGATCCAAACTTCACACTGACCAGCGCAAGCTCTCTCTCAGCCCTCCGCGCCACAGCTCTTGTCACATCGATCTCAGCCGCAACTCGGGAATCCCCCGGAAGAATCGGAAGCCTCTCTCCGGAAAAAATCTCTTTCATCCGGCCAATCTCCTCCTCCAGAAGCTCCGTCCGGTCTTCACTGACCTTAAACTCCCGATTATAAGGATCAGAAACCCCATCTACGATCTTCTTCAAAGTCTCCGAGATCTTCTCCAGCATCCGGACAACATCCACATCATCAACCAGAACCCGCACAAGCCCAATATGACTCATCAGCTCCTCAACTGACCCCATCAGACAAATCCGATCATCTGACTTTGAAACATTCTTCGTATGGGAAAGATCCGTCATCCCCTTATCACCATACCCGGTATAAACCTCCATCCCAGCTCAACCTCCCAGCAATTCCTGATAAATAATCCCACCCATATCAGACCAATTTTACAATCCTCGAAATGCTACGCATACCACAATCATCCCGGCAAACCAAGCGCGGCGTTCACAAACGCGCCAGCCCCTGCCAACAACGTCACACATCCAAAGCGCCCACGGCGCCCCATCGGCACAACGTTCAACCCGGAACAACCGCAGCATACAGGCACAAGTCAATACCCTTCCGCCCGCCACAGTCAAGCACTCTAAAAAAAGCCCGAGGGGTGTGCAGAGGGGCCGCGGCTTTGCGGCCCCTTTGCGGTTTTCATCTTTTATCAAAAAGACCAAAGTTTAGTATAAATCTTAATAATATCCTCTTTCTTCGGTACACGCGGATTTGCCGCTGTGCAAGCATCCGCAAGTGCCATATCCGCCATCTTATCAACCGCTGCAAAATAAGCATCCGGTGTGATCGTCTTCATCTCTTCGATGGTAAGCGGGATATTCATCTCTTTCTGCATAAACTGAATCCAGTTTACAAGAGATCTGACACTCATAACTTCGTTATAATTGCTCAGTCCAAGAAGATGTGCAATATTGGAATATCTCTTTACTGCCGGAAGATATTCTTTCTGACTTCTGCTGCGTTTGTTGATATTTGCATTATATTCAACAATATGCGGCAGTAACATCGCATTAGCTCTTCCGTGAGGAATATGGAAAATAGCACCCAGCTGATGAGCCATACTGTGAGTAATTCCAAGACCTGCTGCATTGAAGGAAAGTCCTGCCAGACAGGACGCTACATGCATCTTCTGTCTTGCATGCATATCATTACCGTCAACATATGCACGATAAAGATATACGCCACAGATCTCGATTGCTTTCTCTGCAAGTGCAGATGTAAACTCATTATGGTTGATGCTGACATAAGACTCAATTGCATGAGTCAGAACATCCATACCTGTATCTGCTGTAATCGCAGGCGGAACACTACGTACAAGCTCCGCATCCAGAATTGCCTCATCAGCGGTCAGGCTGTCTGAGATCAGCGGATACTTCACATGTGCTTCTGTATCATTTACAACTGCAAAAGAAGTAACCTCGGAACCGGTACCACTTGTTGTAGGAATGGCAACCAGTCCGACTTTTCCGTAATTATTGATCTTCAGGGCAAACTCACGGATTGCCTTGGAAGAGTCGATGGCAGAACCACCACCTACTGCAACGATCGCTTCCGGCTGATACTGAAGGAATTTTTTGACTCCTTCGGCAATTTTTCCAACCGGAGCATCCGGAACAACATCACAGAAAATATCAAATTCTTTTCCACCTGCCTGAAGCGGTTTTGTGATCATATCGATCATTCCGCTTTTTACAACAAACGGGTCTGTGATAACAAGGACTCTTTTGTATGGAATTTCTTTCAGTCTTCCCAGGGCATCAGCTCCAAAATGGATGGCTGTTTTCATTTCAAATGTATTCATAGAAACTGCTCCCTCTCGTCATACCGGAACACAGGTCTCTTTTGTCTGCCTGTGGCCGGATAAAGTAAAGCGGATCTCCGCATTCCGCATACACTGCATGCTCATGAACACAATCGTTTTCCGATATATGTCCAACCTATTTCGGGTAGATGCATTCGATCTTATGCCTGTTAAAATGATCCAGCCACTTTTCAGACGGTTTTTTGTCTGTGATGATCGTCTCGATATCCCGCAGCTGTCCTGCCACGGAAAAAGCAGTCTGATCAAATTTCGTGCTGTCTACCACCAGAATACGCATCTTTCCGGAATTGATCATGGCCTTTTTTGTTGTTCCAAAGGCTTCTTTGGATTCCATGATCCCCATATCCTCGTTTAATGCCTTACAGGAAAAAATAACCTTGTCCACATAGTAAGAACGGATCACTTCTTCGGTTCTGGCACCAAGAAAGGCAAGATACCCCTCCTTCATCACTCCGCCGGTGGAAATAATATTCCATCCGGATACATCAGAGAGCTCCAGAAGGATCTCCATGGAATTGGTGACAACGGTGAGACGTTCTTTTTCTTTCAGTGCCTTGGCCACAAAAACTGCCGTTGTGCTGGCATCCAGAAAAATATGATCTCCGTCATTCACCATGGAAGCAGCAATCTCCGCCATTTTCTGCTTTCCCTGTACATTCTGGTTTTTACGAATATTAAATGGTAAATCAATACCGACATCTTCGTTGATCACCGCACCGCCATAACTCTTTGTGGCAAGTCCTTCTTTTTCCAGCTTGTCCAGATCACGGCGGATAGTTTCTTCTGAGACATTGTAAAGCTGGCTTAGTTCACTTACAACAACCCTTTTCTCTTCCTGTAATTTCTCGAGAATCAGATTTCTTCTCTCTAACGCTAGCATAAGATGCCTCCTTTTCAGATGTCATTGCAGGGATATCCTTCAAAAGGATATCCCTCAGATATAAAGACAATATTAAAGGATCGTATCGATCATTCTCTTGTCCGGATGAGCGATCACTGAGGAATCCATATACATTCCTTTTTCAGCTACCAGCTCTTTTGCTCTTTCAATGGAAGCCTCTACTGCAGAAACCTCACCTGTAAGAAGCATGTAGGATTTACCGCACATACCCTTCGCGATACGAAGCTCGATCAAATCAACGATTGCTGTCTTTGCAGCCTGATCTGCTGCTTCGATGATGGATGCCGCATCATAGGTCTCCAGGATTCCCAGGGCACTGATCTCCTCAACCTGTGTGGTTCCGTAGATTGCCGGGAAAATGGACTCATGCGGATTGCCCAGTACAAAACTGTCAATGCATTTATCCTCGTATGTTGTTACTGCTGTGTCTACAGCAGCTTTCACTGCGCTTAAATCTCCGGTGATAATTGCAATATATTTTCCCGGACATACTGTCTGCGCCTCCACGATCTCTACTTCAGATGTCTTAACCATGGCATCTGCTGCAGTGATACCAGCTGGTGTGGTTTTAAACTCAATCATTCCGATTGCTCTACTCATTTTGTGCACGTCCTTTCTAATTTCTTGCAATTACAACATGGCGGTCTGTTACTTCTGTAACTTTTCCGCTGATCGTTGCATGGATTCCGACACTTAATCCCTGTGCAGGCTGTGCGATCATCTGACCTTCTGTTACCATATCGCCTACATTTACGATTGCCTGTGCCGGTGCACCAATATGCTGGCTTAAGAGAACTTTTACCTTGGATACATTTACAAGCTCCTCCTGAAGCGGTGCATCCTTGTCATATCTGGTAAGTCCCAGACGTGCCATCAGGCGCTCCTCAGGAACCTTGCGGTATTCTCTTGACTCCTGTACCGGTTTCGGCTGAACACCCTGAGGTGGTCTGATTCCGGCTTTACGAAGTCCGCCTTTCATATCTGCAAGCAGTGTTCTCGGAGCCAGGCTCTGCGGACACGCATACATCTCGCAGACACCACAGGAGCTGCAGAATGCAGAATTGATATAAGGATTTACATTTCTGAAATCCTGGTTTGATGCTGCCATCATGAACATTGCCGGATCGATCGGATGTCCCAGATTATGTCTCGGGCAAAGATCTGTACATGTGTGGCAGTGGCAGCAGATGGATGCTGCTCTCTTTAAATCTATGGAAGAAGTCCGCTGCTTCTTCATGACAATAACATGGTCCTTTGGAAGAACCAGGATTGCGTTCGTTGTTTTGGTAACCGGATCAGAACCATTTCCGATACGTCCCATCATCGGGCCGCCTACGAAATATACTGGATCTTTCACAGTTGTTCCGCCTGCCTGGGCAACAACCTCTTCCAGTGTACATCCTAACGGAACTTTCACTGTAACAGGGTTCTCAACCTCTGCAACAACGGAAACATATTTGCTTGTGACCGGTTTGTGTTCTTCTACCGCGCGATATACATTGTAAAGTGTCTCTACATTAAATACGGCTACTCCCTGCTCAATAGGCAGTCCTCCTGGCCGTACCACGCGTCCGGTTGCCTCATAAATAAGAACAACCTCATCACCCATCGGATAAACCTCATCCAGAAGATGGATCTTAACCCTTGGGAATTCTTCGATATGCTGATTTAAGGCATTGATTGTCTGTACATAAGATTTTTTGATTCCGATGATGGCCTGGGAAGCTCCTACCGTCTCCGCAACCATATCGAATGTTTTCATGATCTCATATGCGTGCTTTTCCAACAACTGTCTGTGAAGTTTCAGTAATGGTTCGCACTCTGCACAGTTCATAAGAATGGTATCCGCTTTGTCTGTCAGTTTCATGTATGTAGGGAAACCTGCACCACCTGCTCCGACAACACCATTCTCCTGCATAATTTTCTGTAATTCTTTGATATCCATGGCGTTACTCCAATCCTGCACCGTCATCTACGATTCCGACGATTGCGGCATCTACCGGTGCTGTTTCTACGCCGCAGCCTATTCTTGCTGCGCTTCCTTGTGCCACCAATACATACTCGCCGATTCCCGCACCGATGATATCGATGGCAACAATCTGGCTGTGCTCGGCTTTCATATGATGCACCGGCTCTACAATCATGAATTTATTTCCTATCAGTTTTTCACTTTTTCGTGTGGAAACAATGCTTCCAACTACTTTGCCTACGATCATATGAGCCTCCGTTTTTCTCCATATCCTCTGTTAGGGATGCCAGAAAGTGGCATCCCCAAAGGAGGAATATTATTTGATTATGGTAACTGTATTGCCTGTGGCAATTCTTGCTGCATTTGCTTCATCTGTATCAATATGCATTTCCAGTGTAAAGCTGTCATCTACACGGATCTTAACCTGATTAAAGATTGTTCCGCGCTCATTGTCCGCTTTAACAGAAACAATATCACCATCATGTACACCCGCAGCCTGGGCATCCTTCGGAGCCATATGAATGTGACGCATGGCCACAATACATCCCTCTTTCAGATAAATAGCACCTTTCGGTCCGACAATGGCGATCGGCGCGCTTCCGGCAAGGTCACCGGACATACGTACCGGAACCTTCATTCCCAGCTTGATCGCATCTGTTGCGGAAACCTCAACCTGAGATTTGCTGCGGACAGGTCCGAGGATTCTTACATTCTCGATCGCACGGAGCTTCAGTCCTACGATGGTAACTGTTTCATTGGATGCAAACTGTCCGCCCATCAGATCTTTTTTCTTGGTAAGCTGATAGCCTTCTCCGAACAGTGCCTCCACATGCTCCTGTGTCAGGTGAATATGTCTTGCGGAAACTCCGATAGGTACAACAAAACCATTGCCCTTGTCTTCGTTTTTGTTGATCGCATCGATCACCATTTTTGTGATCATTTCAATATTATTCGTTTCCAAGAGTACACCTGCTTTCTTTCGGTCTCATAACTGAAAACTGAAAAGCACCGGCCAGAAGCCTTAATGGCCCTTCGGCCGGTGCGTATCAGTAAGAATCAGTTGAAATTATTTAAGAACCGGAAGGATTTTCTCAACATCTGTATGAGGTCTCGGGATTACGTGTGTAGCTACAAGCTCTCCAAGTCTGGATGCTGCTGCGCTTCCGCTCTCTACTGCAGATTTAACTGCTCCTACATCTCCACGAACCATAACTGTTACAAGACCGGAACCGATCTTCTCTGTTCCTACCAGAGCAACGTTAGCTGCTTTACACATCTGGTCAGCTGCCTCGATAGCTGCTGTAAGTCCTCTTGTCTCAACCATTCCTAATGCTTCCTGTGTCATGATCATATCCTCCTTGTGGATTATAAATGCTTTATTTGTTCTGTTTACTTTTGACTATTTTGGTGCAACAGCTTATTTTTTGCTGCTGTTTTTGCTTTCCAGTGCTTCTTCCGGATTTTCCTGCTGTCTCTTTTTCCATCGGCTTGCACTCAGCTCAACCAGTTTGACGATTTCCTCGTGGGGATTGGCAATTACCGCATAGCTGGCAGGCTTCTTGATAGCCTGCTCTACTGCTGCATTGACAGCTGCTGTAACTGCTGATACATCGCCTTGTACGATCAGGGTCACCAGTCGTCCGCCCAGCTTACGCTCCCATGACGCCAGCTCAACGTCTGCCGTTTTGCACATGATGTCCAGGGCATTGATCGCCGCAACTACACCAGTGATTTCTATAAATCCATATGATTTTCCCATGAGCGAACTCCTTAACTAATTTCTATTCCTCACAAAGCCTGAATCAGAGCTTTGGAAGGATTTTCTCTACGTCTGTATGAGGTCTCGGGATCACGTGTGTAGCTACAAGCTCTCCAAGTCTGGATGCTGCTGCGCTTCCGCTCTCTACTGCTGCTTTTACAGCGCCTACGTCTCCACGAACCATAACAGTTACAAGACCGGAACCGATCTTCTCTGTTCCTACCAGAGCAACCTCTGCTGCTTTTGTCATTGCATCTGCTGCCTCGATCGCAGCTGTGAGGCCTCTTGTCTCAACCATTCCTAATGCTTCCTGTGCCATGATTCTATCCTCCTGAATCTTATCTTCGTTACATTTTTATCATATATGATTCCGCCACTTTTGTAAAGTGAACTTCGGAATCCTCTTAATCTTTATCCAGGGCGCTGATTTTCAGCATTTTCTGTGTACCTGGTTCCGGGTTGGGGATTATGTAATGCTGTACCACGCCTGTCATGCTCTCTGCGACTTTCATGCCGGCTTCTACCGCTGCCGTGACATCTGACACGCTTCCGCGGTACTTGATGCAGACAAGAAGCGGTACTGGCAGGCTGTCCGCATTCGCCGGTTTATTCTTATCGAATACCTCCAGGTGGACATTTGCAGCCTTGCACCCGGCGTCAGCTGCCACAAAGGCTGTTGCAAGTCCGAAGACCTCAAGAATTCCTACAGCTTCTGCCATGTTGCTTCTCCTTTCCCGTTAAGGTTATTTATTAACAATCGCGATCTTAAGACCTGTCATTGCCAGGTTTGTCTCAAGTGCCTCGTTGATCTCCTCAAGCGGGAACTTGTGTGTGATCAGCTCAGACATTGGAAGTCCGATTGCTTTTGCTCTCTTAAGGAAATCAAATGTTGTTGCATAGTCTCTGAGGTTGTATACCCAGGAACCAACAAGGTTGATCTCTTTGGAGCAGAGGTCGAAGTGCGGGTTGATGGTAGCGTCTCCACCGTTGATGAAGAAACCAAGCTCGCAAAGACCGCCGCCGTTGCGGATAAATTTGTAGATGTTGGAGTGTGCATGAGGATTTCCAGTACACTGGAAAGCGAAATCTGCAAGATGTCCGCCCTGCGCCTCTTTAACAGCCTCAGTAAGTGCCTCAATGCCCTTGAAGTTCATGAAGTTAACGGTTGTGTTTGCTCCCATTCTCTTGGCAAACTCAAGACGTTTCTCATTTCCGTCTACTGCACAGATATTATGAACGCCCATTGTATGGAGAACTGCGATGCAGATAAGACCGATCGGTCCGCAACCCTGAACAACAACTCTGCTGTTGAATTTCAGGATTCCTGTTGTTTTTGCTCTCTCTACAGCATGTACAAGTACTGCACATGGCTCGATGAGGATACGGGAATCAAGATCCAGGTCACTTACATTAAAGAATGTGGAACCGAATTTTCCGCCTCTGATGAAGATGTAATCAGCGAACCAGCCGTTGAATTTAACGTCGTCATCCGGAAGAAGTCCATATACGTCAGCGCCGCCTACGTTCTTCTTGTTAAGGTCGAACATTGTGATTTCCGGATCATCTTTGAAGATCATACAGGTAACGATCTTGTCGCCGACTTTAACCGGTTTACCAGCTGTATCAACTTTAACGTTTTTACCCATTTTTACGATCTCACCGGTTCCCTCATGTCCGAGAACTACTGGGATAAGACCAAACGGGTCATTTTTGTACTCATGAGCATCTGTTCCGCAGACGCCGCAGCCCTCAACTTTAACGAGGATGTCGTCGTCACCAACTTCCGGAAGATCATACTCCTGAAGCTCAAAATGTTTCTTCTCTGTCATCATTGCTACTCTTGCTTTTTTCGGAATTGTGTTTCCTGCCGGAGCAGCCGGAGCGCTTGTTGCAGCAGCTGCTGCAGGAGCGTTTCCTGTCATGCCGGAGAGAACCTGTTTAACGATTTCTTCGATATTTACATTGTTCATATCCATTGTTTCTGTTCCTCCTGATTAACGAATGCAAAGGCTGTCTGTCATTACGCAGCGTCTTCTCTTTGTGAATGTGCTTGCGCTTGTAAGTCCCTCACCGGTACGGCTTGCAATTGTGAATGTACAGAAACCTTCTCCGCCAAATCCAAGTGCGGAATAGGACGGGCCGTTCTTTACAAGGATTGCGGTATCAATTGCTTTCGCATATTTTGTAATGTTATCAATATTCTTGGAATGAATATGTGCGGAATGACGGTTGCCATGCTCAAGCCATACAGCCTGCTCTACAGCATCGTCAAAATCCTTAGCTCTTACGATTCCGAGGATTGGCATCATAAGCTCTGTTGTGATGAGCGGATGTTCCTTCGGTCCTTCGAAGATAATGCAGCGGGTATTTGCCGGTGCCTGAACTCCGATCATGGAAAGAAGTGTCTTCGCGTCACGTCCTACACATTTACGGTTCAGCTTGCCACCTGCAAGTACAGTTTCAACAAGTTTGTCCTGCTCTTCCTTGGATGCAAGGTAGCAGTCATTTTCTGTAAGCATGTAGTGCATTAACTCATCAACTACGGAAGATACTGCAACAACTTCCTTCTCAGCGATACATGGAAGATTGTTATCGAATGTACATCCGTTTACGATATCCTGAGCTGCCTTACGGATATCAGCAGTATCATCAACCAGTGCCGGTGGGTTACCTGCTCCTGCACCGATTCCTCTCTTACCGGAGGAAAGAACTGCTGTTACAACACCAGGACCTCCTGTTGCTGCGATCAGATGGATATCTTTATGTTTCATCATAATATTGCTTGTCTCAAGAGTTGGTTTCTCAACTGTGACAGCGATATTATCCGGGCCGCCTGATTCCAGGGAAGCCTCATTTAAAAGATTGATTGCGTAAATAGAAGTTTTAACTGCTGCCGGATGTGGGTTGAATACTACTGTATTTCCACCTGCCAGCATACCCATTGTGTTGCAGAGAACTGTTTCACTCGGGTTAGTACATGGTGTGATCGCACCGATAACACCAAACGGTCCCATCTCGATCAGAGTCAGTCCTCTGTCTCCGGACCATGCAGTTGTTGTAATGTCTTCTGTTCCAGGTGTCTTGTCTGCTACCAGGTGATGTTTCAGGATCTTATCTCCTACATTACCCATACCAGTTTCCTCAACACCCATACGTGCCAGTACTTCCGCATTTTCTTTGATCTTCTTGCGGATGCAGGTGATGATCTTTTCTCTCTGGTCCATAGACATTGTCTTAACTACCAACTGAGCCTTCTTGGCTGCTTCGATAGCATCATTCATATCCTTGAAAACGCCATGTTTTCCGGCCGGAGCATCTGCGATCTGCATTTTTGCCATAACTTCCTGTACAATTTCCTGTACCATATTCTCACTTATTGGCATGAGATGTCCTCCTTAATATTCCGTCAAAAAATTATTTCAGCCCAAGCTGAGCCATAACCTGTTTTGTGATCTGAGCAACAAGCTCTGCGTCATTCTTTGCTGTATCTGCTGCAGGAGCTGCATCTTTATCACAATCACAGTCTTTTCCAACGAAATCATACTGATATCCTGGGAACTGTTTGTAGTCCTCGCTGTGGCATGCACCGCCGCAGTTGTGGCAGTTCTTGCCGTCTTTGTTCAGGCAGAGGCTTGCCGGATGTTTTCCAGGCATACCGAATTTACGACGGATCGCATAGAGCTTCTCGATGTTCTCTTTGTCGAATTCCTTCGGTCCGCCAAGGAGCTTGGTCTGATACAGAAGCTGTGCATAGAACTCTACAGACTCCATCTTCATATATGCAGCGTTAAGGTCTGTGCTCCATGTAAGTGCTCCATGGTTCTCAAGAAGTACTGCATCGAAGTATGGAAGGTATTTCTCAAGGTTGTCCGGAATCTCCATTGTGGAAGGTGTGCCGTACTCAGCGATCGGAACACATCCAAGAGCGATAACTGCCTCAGGCATGATCGGCTGTGTAAGCGGGATACCTGCGATTGCGAAAGATGTAGCATAGATTGGATGAGCATGTACAACAGATCCTACGTCCGGTCTCTTCTCATATACTCTCATATGCATCTTGATCTCAGATGATGGTTTGAATCCCGGGTTAGCCTGGATCACATTACCCTTGCCATCTACTTTACAGATGAACTCTGGTGTCATGAATCCTTTGGATACACCAGTTGGTGTGCAAAGATATTCATTCTCAGCTATCTTAACAGAAAAGTTTCCGTCGTTAGCTGCAACCATGTTACGGTTGTAGATTCTCTTACCGATGTCACAAAGCTGTTTTTTGATTTCAAACTCGTTTACCATGCTTAATTTCCTCCTTGAGCATTGGATTGCACTATTTTGTTTCTGAGAACATTTTACCCCATACCACAAAATAAGTCAAGGACAATCCGTTGTTTTATGTTGGTTTCTTGTTGTATTTTGTGTTGTTTTTATTGTTTTTTATATTTTCTGTTTGTAAAGGATCTTTTTTCTGTAATCCTGTATCTCTCAGCCGCCGATCTGGCAGTCCAGGCTGCATACCGCATGCACTGCATTCTTTAACATCTGCATATGTTCTGCTGTAGGCGGAAGGATTCCTTCCATTAAATAGGGTCTGCCAAGTCCTTCATATTTATCCTGCCCCAGTCTGTGGTACGGAAGAAGATGGATCTTGTTTACGCCCGGAAGGGATGCTGCAAATCTTGCGATCGCCTGGATCTCTTCCACAGAATCATTAAATGTGGGGATCACCGGAACGCGGATCACCAGTCTGGTTTTTCCGTAGAGCGCAACCCTTCTTGCATTCTCCAGCATCAGTCCGTTGGCCCGTCCTGTGAATTCTTTATGTTTTTCCTGATCCATATGCTTGATATCCATCAGATATACATCCAGATAGGGAAGTACCTGTTCGATCTTTTCCCATGGGGCACAGGCCATACTTTCTACCGCTGTGTTGATCCCTCTCTCCTTTGCCGCGCGAAGAAGATCTCTGGAAAAGTCCGCCTGACACATACATTCCCCTCCGGAAAGGGTGATCCCGCCTCCGGAACGATAATAATAGGCACGGTCTTTTTCCACCTCTTCGATCATCTCACGAACTGTCACGTCGCGGCCGATCACTTTATCTTCTCCCAGAACCTTCATGTTCTGGATCCGGTATTCCTGTGATTCCGGATTACAGCACCAGCGGCAGCGAAGAACGCAGCCCTTCAGGAACACGATGGTACGGATACCCGGTCCATCGTGTACTGAATATTTCTGAATATCAAAGATCCTGCCCTTTGTATCCAAATAGTCCATTCGTTACTCCTTTAGAAGCCCTGCTCAGTACGTCTGATGATATCGTCCTGCAGAGATCTGGAAAGTGTAGTGAACAATGCGCTGTAGCCTGCAACACGTACAACCAGATGTTTGTACTTCTCCGGATGCTTCTGTGCATCCAGAAGTGTTTCTCTGTCAACAACGTTAAACTGCATATGCATACCCTTCTGATCAAAGTATCCGCGGATCAGTGCTACGAATTTCTCCAGTCCTTCTCTTCCTGCAAGTGCTGACGGATGGAATTTCTGATTAAACAGTGTTCCGTTGGATACGATAAAATGATCCAGGCGGGATACAGAAGTTGCCGCAGCTGTCGGTCCCTTCACATCCTTGCCGGCCGACGGGGAAACGCCATCTGCTACCGGAGTATGTGCGTAACGGCCATCCGGTGTTGCACCGGTCTGTCCGCCAAGCGGAACGTTTGCAGATACAGGATAAAGTCCTGCCTGATAATGTCCGCCTCTTGGGTTCATATATTTCTGAAGCGGTCTTGTGTAAGTATAAGCCACATCCCTTGCAAAGTAGTCCACATCCGGGATATCATTTCCAAACTTCGGAACCTCCTCGATCATCTTGTGGATCTCTTCGAATCTTGCCTTTTTCTCCGGAGATGGCTCTGTTCCGAGAGTTGCTGTCATAACAGCTGTTGCGGTCTGCTCATTTACGCTGATGCCATTCTCCTGAAGCTTCTGCATAACGATGGTGGTGATATCTGCTGCAGACTGTGCATCGATACCCTTGCCATAGTTCCATGCCAGAGCCTCCTTCAGCTCTTCCATGGTCATCTTCTTTTCTTCATATACAAGCTTGCGGATCGCATACAGAGAATCTGCCATGTTTGCAATACCAAATCCCTGAGGACCTGTAAAGTTATAAACAGCTCCGCCTTCCTGAACGGATTTGCCCCGTTTCAGGCAGTCATCCACCATACAGGAAAGGAATGGAAGCGGACATCTCTCCGCATGTGCCACATCAATGGCATTATCAGCATTTACAAGCAGGGAAATGAAATATTCCATCTGTTTCTTATATGCATCATAGAACTCATCGAAGCTCTTCATCTCTGTGACATCGCCGGTCTGGACACTGATCTGTACCCCTTTGTCCATACCATTAGAGAAAACCATCTCCAGCGGACGGCACATGTTAAAGAATGCAGCGTCATGCCAGCCCTCTGTCTTACCTGCCTTCTGCGGTTCTACACAGCCGATGATGTTATATTCTCTGGCATCTGCAAGAGAAAGGCCGCGGTTCTGCAGTGCAGGAATGATAACCTCATCATTGTAATAAGCCGGAAGTCCGATTCCTGTTCTTGTAAGCTCTGCAGCCTTGATCAGGAATTCATGTGGTGATCCGTTCCATACTCTTACAGAAAGAGACGGTGCCGGAAGGTGCACATGCATAGACGCCTGGATGCACATAAAGGAGAGATCATTGGTCACATCCTCGCCATCCTTGTTCTGACCACCTGCGATCAGGTTCTGGAAAAGGCTGTAGCCTGCAAAGCCTTCTGCAGATGCAGCATCACGGCATTTATTCAGGTCGTTTAATTTTACCCATATGCAGTCCATCAGTTCCTGGGCAAATTCTCTGGTAAGATTGCCGGCTTCCATATCACTCTTGTAATATGGATACATATACTGGTCAAAACGTCCCGGAGAAATAGAATGTCCGCTGCTTTCCATCTGGATCAGCTGCTGTACAAACCAGAAGGACTGGCACGCCTCATAGAAGTTACGGGCGCCCTTCGCCGGTACGTGTGTACAATTGGATGCGATCTGAAGGAGTTCCTGTTTTCTGGTCGGATCCTGACACTGATATGCCATCTGCTCTGCGAGCTCGGCATAGCGATGTGCATAGTCGATAACTGCCTGACAGCTCATGATAACTGCTTCCAGGAAACGGGATTTCTTTGCGTAATCACCATCTCCTACATTACACTCATCCAGTTCCTTCTGAGCTTTGGCAATGATCCCTTCATAACCGATTGCCAGAACTTCTTCATATTTAACGGTTACGTGTCCTACACCATTGTAGAAATAGTTTCCGGGTGTAAAAATATTGTGGTCAATGGCAAGAATCGCTTCCGGTGCCATGTAGGAGGTTGCAAGCTCACTGGTAGTCTTGCCTTTCCAGTATTTATGTACCTCACGGAGCTCCGCCTTGGTTTCCTCCGCAATATAAAATGGATCGGCTGTTCTGGTAGCCACTGTATCCAGCTCATCTTCCAGCCACTGGAAAGAATACTCCGGAAACGTCTGACATCCTCTCGGCGCCAAAGTGCTGCTTCCGACGATCAGCTCCTCATCACGGATGATGATCGGAATGTTGTGCAGGATGTGGGCAAATGCCTTGGCTCTGCGGGTGATGATCGGCTCGTCTTCTGTTGCTTTGTAAGACTCTGTGATCAGTTTTGCTCTGGCAGATTCGATCACCGGCATCTTTGCATAAAGATTATCTACAAGATGTGTGATCCTGTCTGTTTTCGGAACATCTGCTATATGAAATTTCTCCATGATTCTCCTTTCTCATAACCGGTTGTTTCTGGTGATCTGTCTGCCTCTACGCTTCCAGAACCGCTCCTGTCCGGCTATGTGCTCATGTAGTTTTATTATACCTTACCCCTACTTCGATGTCAACGAAATCCAACATGTGTTTATAGCTGTTTTTGTGGTTTTTATCGGTTGCGCCCTGTTGATTTTATTTGTTTTTTGTATTTTTATGTTTTTCTCTATTGACTTTGTTTTTCTGCTCTGCCATACTTGGATTTATATAGGAATTCCTTTGTTTTTCAGAAAAAATTTATGCAAAGCGGACATTCGTATTCCGCTCTGTCACATGTTCTCAAACAGTAAAAGAGGTGTATTTTTATGTATCTTTCTGATATGCATACCCACTCCATCGCCAGTGGTCACGGCACGGAATGTACCATCACCAACATGGCACGCGCAGCTGCCGAGAAAGGTCTCCGGCTTCTCGGGATCACTGATCACGGTCCCGGCACTCTGGCAGCCGGAACTTCCTCCTATTTCCGCAGCCTTACCTATTCTCCCAAAAAACATTTCGGTGTAGAATTACTCTACGGAATTGAACTGAATATCCTTGACCGCAGCGGAACGGTAGATTTAGATCAGGAATCATTATGTAAACTTGATTACGCCATTGCCAGCATGCATGCCTGGAATTACCGCTGCGGTACCAGAGCCGAAAACACAGAAGCTTTTATCAATGTAATGAAAAACCCCTGTGTAAAGATCCTCGGACATAGTGATAACACTCATTACCCGGTTAATTATGATGCGCTTGCAAGGGCTGCCAGGGAAACCGGCACGATCTTTGAGATCAACGAAGCTTCTCTTGCACCTTATGGCTATCGTGGCGACACAAGAGAAAACTGTTTCGAGATCCTTCGATGCTGCCGCAAATATGATCTGCCGCTGCTTCTTTCCAGTGACAGCCATGGCCCGGAGCATATCGGAGATTTTACCTGTGCTGCTGAGTTTGTTCATCAGGCCATGTTTCCGGAACAGCTGATCCTCAACAACCAGATTCCCAGACTCAAGGTTTTTCTCCAAACCAGAGAATGATCTTCTGTATCTTTTCCGACAGATAACAGATATTGTCCACTCCAAACAAAACAGGCCAGTTCAAACACAGGAATATACATTTTCCTGTATCTGAACTGGCCTGTTTTTTATTTTTCCCGCTGCTTCCGTACAATTTCCGCAAGCTCGCTATATTTACCTGTAACATATCCGAAATTTTCTCTTCTGTGAGGAAGCTTGCATTCGGTGCAGTCTTTGATCCCGCTTTCCGTAAAGCGGAAATTACCACCACATTTATCTCCCAGTGCATATAAAGGACAATAGCAGAACAGACAATTGAAGTTCTCCGGATCTGCCCCTTTATGGCACGGAAAATACTCACAGTTTTTGTGGCTGAAGTAAGAGTATTCTTTGCCTTCCCAGTATGGTTTCTCCATGGCTCTTTTCTCCTCTCCTGACATAACCACACATAATTTTTTCCTATAAAAAAAGAGGTAGCGATGCCACCCCGGGGTAGAAATATAATCCGTTCATGAGTGCGCGGAGGGAACGAATGTATCCGGAGTAGTATCGCCTGCCATTTAATCATGTATAATTCATATGAACAGGCGCATTCCATAAAAAAATGCCTACTCTCGTAAAAAAGTAGACAACGTCCCAGGGGTGCGGAGTCCCTGAAATGGTTGTTACACTTTACACGGAAGTTTAACCTCGCCATAACAAGCAGGTTTCCTGGCTCCGGGATCATGACTCCTCTCTCCTTCTCATACATATGTACAATGGACTATGAGATTCGCTCCTCCGTTACAGTGACCGGATCGCTCAGGTTTCACACCTGATTCCCTTTTCTGTGGACTTCTGATAATCAATATATAACTGTCAGCTATCCTCAGCACTTGCTATGTTCAATATGGAATTATACTGACATTATAATAACATCCTGTTAATTATATGTCAATACTGTTTTCAATATTTATACATTTTTGAGCATATTTTATTGCTGTTCAATCCGTTCCATGGGTTTTCAATATTTTTTCCGACGTCAAAAACAGCCCGACAAACTACTGTCGGGCTGCTGTATTTTTATTTTCTGTTGTACGTTCTTATTATACAAGACGTCTTACAGATACAATTGTTCTGTATGTAGCATCATTGCTGATCTTGATCCCGTCCTGAGAGTTCGATGCATGAACGATCTGGCCATTACCCATGTAAATAGCCACGTGTCCGCCATAGCAGATCAGATCTCCCGGCTGTGCATCTGCGTAGGATACTTCTGTACCTGCATTCTGCTGCTCATAGGAGGTTCTCGGAAGGCTGACTCCGAAGTTCGCATAGACACTTTGTACAAATCCGGAGCAGTCTGCACCATTGGTAAGGCTTGTTCCGCCCCATACGTAAGGATTTCCCACAAACTGTGTAGCATAATTCACAACAGAAGATCCGGAACCACTGCTGTAAGAAGAACTGTCACTGTCTGAAGATGTATCCTCTGCATTAGATGTGTCCTCTGCACTTTCTTCAGATGCGTCTGTGCTGTTATCGTAATCTGCGTCTGCATTATCCTCTGTATTCTCAGTATCCTCGGACGCATCATCATTCTCACCATTGTCTGCATCTTCATCCACATCCTCGGTGTCATCTTCTGCAGTATCCTCATCTGCATTCTCGATCACGTCGCCGTCCTCATCGTACTGTACGTCTTCGCTCTCGTCCGCCTCATCCTGCTGTGCTTCCTGCTCTGCCTGACGTCTTGCTTCCTCTTCTGCCTCAGCCTGTGCTCTCGCTGCTGCTTCAGCCTCGGCCTGACGTCTTGCCTCTTCCTCTGCTGCAATACGCTCAGCCTCTAATCTCTGAAGCTCTGCAGTCTGCTCTGCAAGAAGGTTGGCATAATCTGTAGCCTGCTGCTGTGCGTAGGCGATCTCATTATCATAATCTGCGGATGTGGCACGCTTCTCATCCAGCTGTGCCTGCAGGTTCTGGGACTCTGCCTCATATTCCTGCTTCATTCCCTCCAGTTCTGCCTTCTCCTGTGTGTACTGTGCCTCCAGGTTTGCCACCTGCTGGATCGTATTGGAATATTTTTCAAGGCTCTTACGGTCCTGCTCATAAGTCTTCTGTGTGTACTCTGCTCTTGTAAGAAGGTCAGACAGGTTCTCTGCATTCAGCATCATCTGGAACCATGCATCGTCTCCACCCTTCTCATAGAGATACTGGATACGTTTCTTCATTGCCTCATACTGTTTCTGCTTGGCATTTTGGGCCTTCTCAAGGTTGGTCTGTGTAGATGCAATGTCGGCTTCCTTATTGGAGATATCTCCCTCCAGTGTCTGGATCGAAACCATCACGTTTACAAGATTGGCATCAAGAGTTGAAATCTCGCCTTCAATCTGTGACTTCTGTGAGGAAAGCTCATCCAATCTGGAATAAGTCGCATTCAGCTGTTCGTTAGTCGCATCCATCTCCTGCTGAAGTGCTGCCTCATCTTCTCTTGTTGCGCTTACGCTGACTACCTGTGCTCCGCTGATGATGAGCGCCAGTGTCAGACATAATATCCTTTTCTTCATGACTGTTCACCCTCGCAATCTGATTCTAATTTAATACAGCGGATCTGACCATCCGCTTCGTTGGTTTTCTTTGTAATACTTTTGCAATATCTTGTTTCAATCTTTTTATATATTAACACAGTGTTATTTGGATTGCAAGGATTTTCTATTAATTAGTTTAAAACTTTGTAACATTTATTAATGATTTTGACATTAAAAAAGGAGAACCCGGGTTATCTCAGGTTCTCCTCTCACGTTTCTTATTGCTATTTGTTACATACAAATTTCTTTCAGCACATCCTGATCAGAACAGATCTGCAAGGATCTGATTGGCTGTCTTGTTCAGATATCCGTTGGGATCGGAAAGAGTGCTTCTGTTCCATCTGAAGTATGCACCGTTTCGGATATAGTTACCACTGGATTCATGATAGTCATATTTGCTGGCTCCAGGATACCTAGACATATAAGTTTCTGCCAGCTTGATCGCCTGGCTTCCGTAAGTTCCGCTTGGTGTCGGTGTTCCGGAAATCTGTACGCCGGCATTCGGTGTACAGTGGAGGATCACGACACTCTTATCGGAACACTGTCCGAGAACGATCCAGGTATGTCCGCTGTTGTATCCGATATCCCCAGGATAAAGCTTCCAGTTTGAGCTTGCCAGCTGAGCCTGGGAAACAACGGTACCCATTCCCTTGCCGGAATACAAAGATCCAAGATTTCCGGAAACATCCGTGTACATAGGTCCACCGGATCTGCTCTGCATGATCTGATATACAGACCATCCTACAAAGCCGGAGCAGTCAAGGCCCTTCTGTTCTGTAGCTTCACTGAGATCCATATAATATCTGTAATTATAGGAGCTGGAATTGCTGTCATACCACTGTTTCCATTTTGGACTGATGCCCTTTCTGGTCGCATCCGACCAGTTGTGGCCGCCGCCCCATACGTAAAGAGTCTTTCCTACCGGAAGTAATGCATTGGCAAGGAAATTCTTGATAGTCCTGGAGCTTGTCGCTGTAGTAGTGCTTGGGTTGGTATCCAAGACACCATTGCTGCCAAATGTATACTTCTTGCCATCGATCGTCTTCGTTCCCGTAGCCATGACACCGGTTGACGGATCGAAATAATATTTATATCCTTTTTTGGAATTTGTGACCCAACCGGTAGCCATCACGCCGCTCTTGCTGTAAAAATAATAGGTATCGCTGCCGATCTTCTTGAAGCCCTTATACATAGCTCCCGTGTTTGGATCAAAATAACGCTTCTGCTGTTTCTTATTCGTTGCCCAGCCCTTTGCCATAAAGCATTTGCTGGTAAAATATCTGGTCACATTCTTCTTGTCTGTAAGGAATACACTTCTGGCTGCAGCACCACTGCCTCTGTAAAAATAATATTTCTTATTACTGATCGTGGCCCATTTCGTTGTCATATATCCGCTGGTGGGATTAAAATAGCGGGTATTGTTCTTACTGTCTGTAAGCCAGCCTGTTGCCATATAGCCCTTGGCACCGTTGACATTATAAAAATATCGTTTGCCCTTGGAATCCTTAGCCCAACGCTTCATCTGCACGCCTGTGGATTTATTAAAAAAATATTTCTTCCCGTTCAGTGTAAGCCAGCCTTTTACCTTCTGTCCATTCTGATAATAATAGGACTTTCCTTTTTCTGTTTTAAAGCCGTTTTTGGTCGCAGCCTGTACATCTGTTGCCGTTGTATGTACAGTTGCTCCGGCTGCAAAGAACATCAGAACAAAAAAAAGTCCCCAGAGTTTCCATTTTCTGCTTAATTTTCGCATACATACCTTCCTTTGATAGATAGATCATTGATATTTACTATTTCTTAAGTCCGACTGATCGTAAACGTTACAATTTTGTTACAATTTTACGTCCATATTATATAACATTCTTTACGGTCCGTCAACTCTTTCCTTTTCTTTCAGAAAAATCATCATCCAGGTATTACCAATGTTGATTTTATGCAGAAAAAAGCCCCGAAACATCAGAAATATTCACTGATGCTCCGGGGATATGATCTTTTATGCAGTTTTGCTCCTGTCTGTTACAGATCTGTTACAGATCCTTACAGGAATTTTTTGCGAAGCTCTGCTCCGTCAAGGGCACTTAAATATGCAGGTGCAACATCAAATACAGTCTTGCAGCCCTTCTGTCCTTCCTGGTTCATGCGGTATGCAGCTCTTGCATAGGCAACGATCACAGAAGATGTGAACTCAGGATTGGAATCCAGCTTCAGGCTGTACTCGATCACATGGCTGTTCTCATTGTTCCAGCCTGTTTTTCCGCTGCGGATCACAAAACCGCCGTGCGGGATACCGCTGTGGTCACGGTCCAGCTCTTCCTGGGAAATGAAATGTACCGTTGTATCATACTCGTCAAAGTAGTTCGGCATGGTCTTGATCTCTTCCTCGATGCGTGCAAGATCAGCACCTTCCTCAGCAACTACGAAGCACTCTCTTGTATGTTTCTGGCGTGTGGTAAGCTCCGGATTTTCTCCGTTTCTTACTGCCTCAAGTGCAGCTTCTACCGGAATGGTGTACTGCTTTGCATCCTTTACGCCTTTGATGCGGCGGACTGCATCAGAATGTCCCTGGCTGACACCCTTGCCCCAGAATGTGTAGTCGTTTCCATTTGTAAGGATCGCATTTGCATACATACGGTTCAGAGAAAACATTCCTGGATCCCAGCCTACGGAAATGATTCCTACATGTCCACTCTCTGCTGCTGCCTTGTCAACATTTGCAAAATGCTCCGGGATTTTCTTATGTGTATCAAAGCTGTCCACAACATTGAAATATTTTACATACTCCGGTGTCTGAACAGGAAGATCTGTAGCACTTCCTCCACAGATGATCAGGACATCGATCTCATCCTTCAGCTTCTCCGCATCTTTTACAGAATAAACCTTTGCGGTCTCTGTAAGGATCTTTACAGTCTCTGGATCACGTCTGGTAAATACTGCAACCAGCTCTGTATCCGGATTATGCTTGATGGCGCACTCCACGCCGCGTCCCAGGTTTCCGTAACCTAAAATACCAATTCTTATACTCATAACGATTTCCTCCTCTTTTTCTCTGCAGTATGACATTTTCCGGACAGCATTGTGAATCTCTGTCAGAAAAAGCCTTCTGCAATCTATATCGCAAAACGGATCTGCAGGATCCGCCTTACAAACATATGGATATGCTGCCTCGGGATATTCCGATTCTCAATTCCGGGATATCGATGACCGCTTTGTTCCTGCATCAGCAGCAGAAAAAGCCGCCCGGCCAGCACATGAAACAGGCCATGGTCCTGCAGCAGGCATCACACATATCCCCTTCTGCAGTCGGCATTCCCCCAAAGGGATCCTGCCGCTGCTGATACCAGCCGCCACCGCCTTCCATTCTCTGGAGCAGCATACGGTACTGCATATTATCCGGTTCCTGACGGACTGCTTCACGGATCTGATCCAGAGCTGTTACATTATTTCCCATTCCCATATTTGCCATAGCAGCCAGGTAATACCATTCCCCATTTTTCTGACCAAGAGAATCCAGTACATTCATAGCTTCCTGAAAATGACCGCTCTGCACATAATTGGCGGCCGCCCTTCTGCGCATACTTTCCTCATCCTGATAGGCACTGGAACCGGCATTTCCGTAATTTCCAAAACCACCGTAATTTCCGTAACCGCCATAACCATTCTGGGAACTGCTTCCGTACTCACGCTCTTTCATGATCTGCTCGTAAGCCTGCTGCACTTCTTTGAATTTTTCTTCGGCCTGATCCTTATTCGGATTATTGATATTGGCATCCGGGTGATACTTTCGGCTCAGCTTCCGGTATGCCTTTTTTATTTCATCATCAGATGCGTTTCTGGGAACTCCCAGCACGCTGTATGGATCTAACATTTTTTCTCTTTCTCCCGTTCTTCCCTGCGCTTCTGTCCGATCGCCGCAAAGCGGCACCAGACGCCGGAATATAAAATATTTCGAAGGATATCTCCGTATCGGAGGATCGGCAGCTTTTCAAATTCTCTGCAGCATTCTGCAAGCATCATCATAAGAAGCCGACGTACCTCTTCCTCGAACCCTTCTATCTTATATTTTTCAAGGAAAGGATTGTAATTTCCGTTTTCTGCATCTTTTTCCACATCGTCATAAGCATCCAGGATGTAGATAAATTTTCCGAGATAAAATCCCAGACGGCGCAGGGACGATTCCCAGACATCCTTACGGAAGGCCAGAATCTCTTCCATGATACGTCCGGAACATCCGGCTACACGGTCCACATCGGTTTCCCCCTGTTTTTCCAGGGAAGAAAGCTCCTCCAGTGCGTTTCGGATCCTTTGGATCTTCTCCGGATAAGCGGACATATGCATATTTCCGCAATTCTTCAGAATTCCTGCATATGCATAGCGCAGTGGTTTGTGTTCATCCTGCCAGTCATCCATACATTTGTAATAGGTAAGGATCACATTCATATCCGCACAGTACTCAGTTACTGTATTTTTACGTACCGGCTGGGGCTTCAGCGGATGGACCACACACCTGGAGGTTCCCTTCTTCGTTGGCGGTTCATAAAGAGCGCTTAAAAGAAGGACCACAAATGTCATATCATAAGTCAGTGAGATCTGTCCCGGTATCCCGTATCTCTCCCGCAATTCTCTGCAAAGACCGCAGTAAAAAGAACGGTACACATCAAAATCCTTGAATTTTATTTCCGGTTTATTAACGGTCACATATCCGAACATGTCAGCTCCTTTTTACGAATTTTGTGTGGCATTTCGGACATTCGATCTCGATCTTGCCCTTTCCCTTTGGAATACGTATCTTCTGTCCGCAGCCCGGACAGCTGTAGATATGATGGGTCTTTCTCTGCTTCATCAGATCCTTTTCTTTATTAAAGCGAAAACGAAACTTTGACGTCATCTGAAGGAATTTCTGATTTTCGGCATAACGCTGCTGGATATTTCTGGAAAAAATACGTATATATGCATATACGATCGCTGCGACCCCGAGAATGTCAAGGGTGCTGCCGACAGTTCTGCTGAATATATTAGCAAACATTGCCAGAATGATCAGAACCAGTGCGACTCCCATGGTGAACCTGGAAAGATCATCCACTCCATAACGTCCCTGCATAAATTTATTGAATTTGTCTCTCATATGATCTGCATCTCCTTTTCACTGCCAGACGGCACTGCCCAAAAATTTCCGTAAAAAAATCCGGATGGCAGTTCCTAACGGTCATTGCATACCTGGAAAATGTAGAATTTCAGATAATAGGACTCATCTGCTGACCATAGGATCGGATGATCCGGTGCCTGTGTACGGTACTCTACCTGGCGCAGTCTCTTATGGACATTCTTCGCTGCCTGACCGATGGTCTGTGTAAACAGCTCATACGTCATAAAATGAGAGCAGGAACAAGTTGCGAGAAATCCGCCGTCCTTTACAAGACGCATTGCACGGAGATTGATCTCACGGTATCCCTTGATGGCATTTTTTACAGAGCTTCTGGATTTCGTAAATGCCGGAGGATCCAGTACCACAACATCAAATTTCTCTCCCTTCTCCTCAAGCTCGGGAAGAAGTTCAAAAACATCCTCACAGAGGAATTTCACTGTTCCGTCCAGGCCGTTCAGACTGGCGTTTCTTCTTGCCTGCAGGACTGCAGTTTCCGACGCATCCACACCAAGAACACTCTGTGCCCCTGCAATTCCCGCATTCAGTGCAAAAGAGCCGGTATGTGTAAAGCAGTCCAGAACCTTCGCCCCCTTGCAAAGCTTCTGGATAGCAAGACGGTTATATTTCTGATCCAGGAAAAATCCGGTCTTCTGCCCGTCCCTGATATCTACTTCATATTTCACACCGTTCTCTTCAATCTGAACAAGTGTCGGAAATTCTTCTCCGATAAATCCCTTGGTAAGTTCCATTCCTTCCTGGCGGCGTACCTTTGCATCACTCCGCTCATAGACTCCACGGATCCGGATCCCATCCTCAGCAAGGACTTCCTTCAGTGCATCTATGATCGTTTCTTTAAGACGATCGATTCCCAGTGCAAGAGACTGTACAACAAGCACATCTGAAAACTTATCCACAACAAGACCCGGAAGAAAGTCTGCTTCTCCGAAGATCACACGGCAGCTTCCGGTATCTACTACCTTCTTACGATACTCCCATGCGTCGCGGACACGTTGTTTCAAAAATTCCGGACTGATCTCTGTACGCTCATCTCTGGTAAGCATACGGACTGTGATCTTGGAATTGGTGTTGATAAATCCTCTTCCCATTGGATATCCGTCAAAGTCCCGGACCAGAACGATATCTCCGTTCACAAAGCTTCCCATGATGCTTGCGATCTCATTGTCATATACCCAGAGGCCTCCTGATTTCAGGAATCTGCCTTCGCCTTTTTTTAATGTTACTACTGCCAGGCTCATAAATTCTACCTTTTCCCTTTCTCGTTTCCCTGTCACGGTTTGCGATGTATGAGTCCACAAAACCGATTTACGGTCAATTTTATCACAGAAAAATCCATTTTTCCAGTGCTTACACAAATCCTTGTCGTAAATCACAAAATTTTCATGATATCTTTCCTGCACGACAAAAAATACCACAGCAGAGGTTGTTTTCTCTGCTGCGGTATTTTTTATCTCTTTTTCTGTAAATCTTTTATTCTGCTGCGGATTCCTCAGAAGAGTCCGTGTTCTCGCCGTAAAGACCTGCCAGATATTTCATGGTTTCTTTATAAAGTGTCTGCTTATCTTCCTGGGGAACATCTGCAAGAATAGCTGCTGTCACGTCTGTGGCCTCTGTGGCCTCCTGGGAACTGTCAATACTGAACAGCTTCTTCAGCTTCTGATCCATCATATTCAGCTCTGTACTCTGATATTTTTCTGTACCATCTGCCTCATAGGATTCTGTACCATCCTTCAGGATATCATAATAATCCTTCTCAACAGTTTCTGCCACACTCTTCGCTGTCTGCTCATCCAGTGTTACCGTTGCCACTGCCTCTGTATCCTCCGTTGCAGCGAGAAGGGAATCTGCATCTCCCTCATACTCGCCTTTTACAAAGAGGACAAATTTATCATAATTGTTCTTTGCTTCTTCACTGAGCACGGAAGTATCGTTTTCTGCACTATCTGCCTGGTCTGAGCCCTCTGTACTTTCTGAAGATTCTGTATCTTCTGTTGCCTCCGGGATTCCGGTCTTATCGGATGCAGCCTCGTCAGAAGCACTTTCATCTGTGCTGCTCTCGTCAGATGCACTATCCTCTGTGCTGTTCTCGTCAGAGGTACTTTCGTCTGTACTGCTCTCGTCGGAGGTACTTTCGTCTGTGCTGCTTTCGTCCGAGCTTTCCTCATTGCTATAGGTTCCGTCGTCGGTAGCATCCGGGATTCCGGTCTCATTGCTTGTATCCTGAGAATCTGCTCCTGTTTCTTCCTCAAGACCCGGATCCTCTGTGGAGCTCTGGATCACATCGTCACCAAGAATGCTGTCATTTACATTGTTGACGATATCATCAGAAGAATCTGCATCCACATCTACGGTTTCATCACTGCTCTCGCCATCCAGCGTATCATCAGAGGAAGAGGTCTGGCCTGTGGTATTGGCATCTACCTGCTCCAGTGTTTCCTTCACATCATCATAATTGTAATCCTGCTGTGAGATCTGCTTCAGAAGAGACACGATCCTGTCAATATCGTCCTGGCTTACGGAAATATTGTTCTGCTCAGCCACATTGATTACAATATTCTGAATCTCATCTGCATTCTGTACTCCGTTCTGGATCACATCCATCTTGGACTGGTTTACAACTGTTGTCGCCTCATTTTTACCAACCTTATCTGCAAGCTCACCAGTGGTTACGATCTCCTGGTTGGCAAGCTTCGTCTTGGTCTCATCCAGCTTCTCTCCGCTGGCCTTCTCATATGCCATCTGGATACCGGTAAGTGCACCTGTTCCGGATACTTCCATCGGGCAGGCAGCAACTACTTCACAGTTCTTCACACCGGATGTGGAAAGTGTCGTTGCGATCATATTACCTGTCACCCAGTTCAGATTTGCTGTGCGGACCTTGATCCCGCCGGACTGTGTAGGCTTCACATAGGCACAGCTCAAAGTTCTGGAACCGATCTGGGACTGTGGTGCGATATTATCCAGGTGTTTATGCTCATCCTCATTTGTAATGGTCATCACCTGCACCTGATCGGAACTTACATTAAAATATTTCATCATTGTCTGCTTCTGGGCATCCGTAAGATCTGCTCCAAGTGTTACTACCTTCGATGCATCTGCAAATACGGGATTTACACTTCCTGCCACAAGGCATGCACTGCAGAGCAGAGCTGCGATCATGTTTCTTTTTTTCATTGATCTTCCCTCCATATATTTTTTCGGATCGATTGTATCTGCTTAACTTTTGCGGTGTAAAGCGGACATTCCTCTTCGTTACTTACATCTCCACGAATGCGAGCGCTTCACGATCTGTCGTTCTTGTCATATTATAACACAGCTGCTGAAATATTTGTAATTTATATTATATAAAAAACGCTGCCGGAAATTATATCACTCATTTCTGACAGCGTTTTATTGCTTTTCTCATTTTCCCAGAGAACTTATCTGATCTGGTTTAATTTTCCGGTTTCTTTTGCTTTTTTCAACAATTCCCGGTTTTTTTCATTCATGATACCAAAATCCTTCAGCGGACAGTACACTTTTTCACATTTTCCCAGGAACTCCAGTGCTTCTTCAAAGGCAGACTCCGAAATGCATTCAAAAGGCTTCTCCGTGATCACTTTTGCAGCCAGTTCTTTTGCCACCTGATAATCTGCATCATTGGTATGGAGAACTCCGGTCACAAAAGGAATCCCCTGTCGCTGCAGCTTCCGATATACCGGAATCCCGCTTCCATTTCCTCCGATCACAAACACCTCCGGTTTTCCGGCCGGAGGTTCCATTTCCACGCAGCCGAATTCTGCATTATAGCTTCCACGGGTGATGCCATAAAGCTTCCGAATATAATCGGAAGTAAAGATTTCCTCCGGTGCACCATATTTCTCAATGTGATCTCCATGAACACAGATCACCTGGTCAGAAATCTTCTGGGCAAGATCCAGCTCATGAAGGGACATGATCACCGTCATCTGTTTTTCCAGTACCATCTTCTTCAAAATAGCAAGAAGCTCCAGCTTATGCCGGATATCCAGGAAGGAGGTCGGTTCATCCAGGATAATGATCTCCGGTTCCTGGCAGATGGCGCGTGCCAGAAGGATACGCTGTCTCTGTCCGTCACTGATAGCTGTAAAATCCCTGTCCTTCAGATCCCAGGCGTGAACCATCTCCATGGCACTTTTAACTTTTTCCTTGTCCTCTGCGGAAAGGATCCCGAGAGTTCCGGTATAGGGATATCGTCCGGTGGATACCACATCCTCACAGGTCATAAGCTCCGGTCGCATGCGCTCGGTAAGTACTACAGCCAGTTTTTTTGACACTTCCCTGTTGGTCATCCGGCTCATCTGTTCCTGTTCCAGATATACCGTTCCGCTGATCAGGGAAAGCTGTCTTGTGATACTCTTCAAAATAGTAGATTTTCCGGCACCGTTGGGACCGATCAGTGTCAGGATTTCTCCTTTATTCAGCTGAATATTGATTTCTTTGATCAGCGGTTTTCCATCATAGCCTACGGTCAGCTGATCTGTATAAAAAAAATATGATTTCATCGTTTATATCCTCTGCTGTCTGTGAATCATGATATAGATAACTACCGGTGCTCCGAAAACTGCTGTCACAGAACTGATGCTCAGCTCCGTCGGTGCAAATACAGTTCTTGCGATCAGGTCACAGAACAGGCAGAACACTGCACCGCCCAGAAAACAGGCCGGGATCACAAGCAGGGGTTTGGCAGTCTTCAGGAGACTTTTTGCAATATGAGGCACAGCGATCCCCACGAAGGAGATCGGCCCTGCAAAAGCAGTCACACAGGCAGAAAGAATACTGGAAAGCAGGATCAGAAGTATCCGGAAAGCCTTGATATTAACTCCCATATTCTGCGCGTAAGTCTCCCCCAGCTGATAGGCGCTGATCGGTTTTGACATAAAAAATACGATCACCATGGTAAGAAGTACCACAACAGCCATAGTCTGCACATTCCCCCAGGTCATACCGGAAAAGCTTCCCAGTGACCAGTTGTGAAGATTGACTATGTTGGAATCATCTGCAAAGGTCACCACAAAGTCTGTGATGGCCGAACAGATATAGCCGATCATAACACCACTGATGACCAGCATGGACATGTTGTGGACTTTTTTTGCCACAAGGAGCACAAAGCCCATGGAAATCATTGAGCCTGCAAAAGCAGCCAGGATCATGGCACCGGAACCGATGGACACCGATCTGCTTAAAAAAAAGATCATCAGAAGCGCCACGATCAGCTTGGCACCGGAAGAGATTCCCAGTACAAAGGGTCCCGCGATAGGATTGTTAAAAAAGGTCTGCAGCAAAAATCCGGAAACAGAAAGTGCTCCGCCAAGGATGATCACTGCCAGTATCCTGGGAAGACGGATCTCCCAGACGATATTATAAGAAGTTTCATCTCCCTGATGCCGGAATATGATATTCAGGATCTCCTTCACAGAGAGGTGGATACTTCCGGAATTTACATTCCATATAAATAAAAAGATCAAAAGTACCGCAAGGATCACAAAAGAGATCCCGTATCGGACTGCGCGTTTTCTGTCATTCATTTTTTCTGGTACACTCCTCTTCTGTTTTGTTATCCTGTCCTTTCGTTTCCTGCTCACAGGTGGAAACCGGCAAAGGATTTAAAGCGAACACTGGAATTTATTTCAGTTTATGCATATAGGTCAGCTCATCCAGAGAATCATCGTCTGTAGTCAGCATGGTGTGGATATCCTCAATCATGGTTCCAAGTCCGGTGGTTTCCTGGAAGAGATTTTTGCCTGTGCACCAGACATTTCCGTTCTTCACTGCCTTGAAATCTGCAAGAAGCTTACTTTTGGAAAGAAGCTCATCAATGGTCTTAAGTTCCCCGTCAATCGTACTGTTATAGATGATATAGTCTGCATCCTTCGCCTTGGCATAAAACTCTTCCATCTGCATATTCATGGTGGAAAGAGCATTGTCATTTACTCCCGTATCCTCCGGAACATAATTTCCTCCTGCGAGAGAGATCATTTCTGAAACATAGTCGCCGCTTTTTCTTATATTTACCGCACCTACGGAGTTGATATAAAAGAACGCCACGGTCTTATCTGTTTTATCTGCTGTGAGAACCTTATCCAGCTTGTCCGTCTGCTCTTTGAAAACCTTTTCTGCTACATCTTCTTTTCCCAGAAGAACTGCGTAAAGCTTCATCCACTCGGTCCTTCCAAGAGGATGACTCTCATAGCTGGAACGCTCTACCATTACAGGGATCCCGAACTGCTCCAGCTTCTCCTGTACCTCCGGATTGTGATGGATCATGGTGGATTCAATGGCAAGGTCACAGCCCTCGTTCAGGATCAGCTCGTAATCCGGAGCACTGTACTTGCCAGCATAGATCATCTTTTTCTGTTCCATGGCGTCCTTTGCTTCCTGGATATACCATCCGTCTTCCTTGGTTCCGGAAAGCTTGATGCTGTCAATCCCGTCGATAGCGCGGAAAAGATCCATGGCCGAGGTTGCTACCAGATAGATATTGTTTATGGGCTGCTGCAGAACCGCAATGTCAGGATCCAGCCCCTCCGGTGCTTTCTTGCCTTCGGGAACTACAAGAAACTGTCCTTCCTGATCAATGGTGAGCAGCGCATAGCCATCGTTGTAGTAATCCACATTAAATTCCTTTGCGTAGGAAAGATCCATACTGTGGTCAAAGGTAAGGCCTGGAATATCCGCAGGCTTATGTTCTGTCTCTGCTGCCTGCACTGCAAAAGCACACCCCAGGATCAGGGTCAGCGTCAGAAATATGTATGAAATTATTTTTTTCATTTTTCTTCCTTTTTCATGCTTGAAGAATCAAAATTCAGGGTATACTCAATCTCGTGAGGAGTACTCATGGCTACAGTATCTGCAGTCACTTCCATTTCTGCGTCAAAGACTGTGACCGGGATCTCAAATGTGGAGTTTCCGTCTTTGTTCACCGGCTCATATTTTTCGCCGTCCACGATCATGTAATCATAATTCGGACTGCTCCAGATGATGGTTGCCGTAGCTTCTTTGCCCTTGATCTCTACTTTAGCTGGAGATTCTACAGATGCTCTTCCTGTTCCGCCTGTAAGGGTTACATCCGTCTCATAGGTTCCGTCCTCCAGCTTCAGCTCTTCCGGTTTTTTCCCTTCGGATTTTTTGTCGTCAGAGGTTTTTACAGGATTCTTTACGCTGACTTTATGGTCGTACCATTTGCCTTTTTCTCCCAGGATCGCCACGTTAAATTCCTCACCAATGGCCGGTACCGGGATATCAAATCCGTAAACCTCCTCTGTATAACCATCGCTGTACTTCACTGTATCTGTGGTCGGCTCAATGATCTCTGCTCCGTCCTTCTGGGCATCCTCGGCAGTTCCCGCAAACAGGTTAACGATCTTCTTGGAAACCAGACTTACGTGGATGGTCATTTTACCATCTTTGACCGTGAGCTCTCCTTTTTTGTCATTGGCCTCATTTACATGAAACATGCTACTGTCTGTCTCAAACTCTGCTGTATAAACGCCATCTTCCAGGGTATCTGCTTTGGCTGCATCTGTATCCTTTTCTTCGGAAGCTTCTGCTTCCTCACCGGACTCTGTTTTTGTTTCATCTGTTTTTGCCATCGCAGGCACAGAGCCCAGCACCAGGACTGATGCACTTGCCATTGCAAGAATTAAGTTTACATAGCGTTTTTTCATGATAATCTTCTCCCTTCCATAGATACAGCAATCTGCCCGGAAAACAGTCTTCCTGATCTTTCCGGGCAGTTACATTGATTTCTTATAGGTATCTGAACTCACTCAGATATTTTTATATTTATTATTCTGCGGACTCCTCAGCAGAATCAGCCTCTGTATCTGCTGCTGCATCAGAATCTGCGGACTCCTCAGTGCTTCCCAGAGAATCGATGGCTGCCTTTGTATGCTCTACATAAAGCTTCTCAACTGCTTCGATTCTTCCAAGACCCTCGATCTGGCAGTCAACCTTATCGAAGTTTCCGGATGCTACAAACTGGCTCTTCCAGGAATCCTCCTCATCACCGGCCATATCGTTATTTGCATGGTCTCCGGCAACAACCATCAGCGGACGAAGAACAACGTTCTTGTATCCTGCTTCTTTTACCTTCTCGATAACCTTGTCGCAGGCTGTATCTTCCGGCTTACCCTCTACAGTACCGATGAATGCGTTCTTCAATCCAAGGTTTTCCATCTGTGTCTGCATCTGATCGTATGTAACGTTAGCTGTATGAGATGTTCCATGTCCCATGAATACGAATGCTGTGCCAGCCTCAGCTGCTGCATCCATGCTGTCAAATCCGGCCTCTTTGCAAGCCGTATCTGTGATCGCCTGAGCAACGGCTTTCTTGTCATCATTGATCACAGTTGCATCGTCTCCAACCTCACCGAGCATTGGCTCTGCGATAGCTACAGACTCGAATTTATCTTTATAGCCATTGATCGCTTCTGTCATCTCATCGTACTCAGCACCATGCATCAGATGGGTAGGCTGTACAACCAGATTCTTAACACCATTCTCTACTGCACGGTCAAGAGCCTGCTGCATGTTATCGATCACTTCATTATCTCTTGCCTCTACATGGTTGATGATGATCTGTGCTGTAAATGCTCTTCTTACAGACCAGTCCGGATAAGCTTCTGCAAGAGCATCCTCGATTCCCTTGACATCCTCTGCACGGCTGTCATTGAAGGAAGTACCAAAGCTTACAACAAGAAGTTCATTCTCACCGATCTCATCCTGGTTACGCGGATCGTCCTTGGAAGCATCTCCTGTGTCACGTCCGAAATAATCCGGATCTGCATTCTCACCCTCTACCAGTTCTTTCTGAGCATCTGTCAGAGCATCCCATGCTTCTTTGGCTGCCTTGCAGTCCTCATCTGTTGTGTCGTTTCTTTCCTGTACATAGATCTTGTCGATCAGAGCTGCTACATTATCTGCTGCTTCCTGATCTGCATCAGAAGCCTCTGTGGTATCAGCTGCCTCAGCGTTCTCTTCTGTAGCAGAATCCTCTGCTGCCATTGCTGTTGTAGCCGCACCCATAGAGCATGTCATGGAAACTGCGAGCATCAGAGCTAACATTGTTTTTCTTTTCATTTCTCATTGTCCTCTTTTCATGTATTTCCAGAATACTGATATGTACAAAAAAGCAGCAGCTCTCTGCGGCCGCCTGCTCACACATGATTCTCTGCGCAATACAAATACATAAAAAGAAGTTCTGTATTGTTATGGAGAATACCGATTCGTAAACCGCGAATCCCTGAATCTCACAATAAGGCAGTTCTCCTGACTTGGTTCCACGCTGCTTTCCCTTCCCGGTCTCCCAGTGGTTATAAAAGCAACTCCCCTTTCACAGTGACGGTATCGTTCCGGATTCTCACCGGATTCTCTTTTGCACATCCGACTGGATGCAACCTTATCATTATAACATTTGCACATATTTTCTTTTACCTGGTTATCTAACTTTTACCACAAACTCATAAATTTGTCAAGATTGATGTCAGACGATTCACGGTTTTCTGTGATCTTCGCTCACCAAAAACACCTCGCGAAATATTACCAGTGAACAGTAACCGGTTTTCTCCCTGTATCTGTCAGTTATTATCAGAATACTTTCTCCAATATTCATGCACATCCTGCATAAAAAACAGCCCCTTTCTGTCATCACCCTGATATCAGAAAAGGACTGTCTTACACTGGATATTCGCAATCCGCTTCGCTACTTGCTCATAACAGATAAACTGCTTTGCAGTTTATCTGTTAAAATACTCCTGCTCCAGGTATCTGGCTACGTAGACTCCGCTGGCAGATGCATGGGAAAGAGAATGGGTCACGCCGCTGCAGTCTCCGATAACAAAGAGACCCTTGTGGCAGGTTTCCAGATTTTCGTCGATCTCAACCTCCATGTTGTAGAATTTAACCTCCACGCCATAAAGCAAAGTATCGTCATCCGCGGTTCCCGGTGCGATCTTATCCAGAGCATAGATCATCTCGATGATGCCATCCAGGATACGTTTCGGCATAACAAGACTTAAATCTCCCGGTGTCGCAGAAAGTGTAGGTGTTACGAAACTTTCCTCAATACGGGCTTTTGTGCTTCGTCTTCCGCGGATCAGATCTCCAAACCGCTGTACCATAACACCACCGCCAAGCATATTGGAAAGTCTTGCAATGCTCTCACCGTATCCGTTGCTGTCATGGAACGGCTCTGAGAAATGCTTGGATACCAGAAGGGCAAAGTTTGTATTGTTGGTATGCTTTGCCGGATCTTCGTAGCTGTGACCGTTTACTGTGATGATACCGTTGGTATTTTCATTCACGACAACACCTCGCGGGTTCATGCAGAAGGTACGGACCATATCCTCAAACTTCTCAGTTCTGTAAACGATCTTGCTCTCATAAAGCTCATCTGTCAGACGGCTGAAAACCTCTGCCGGAAGCTCCACACGGACTCCGATGTCCACACGGTTGGAAAGAGTCGGGATCTTAAGCTCTGTACATACCGTCTCCATCCATTTACTTCCGCTTCGTCCTGCGGAGATGATACAGTAAGTTCCCTCGTAACGCTCATCTCCTACAAAAACTGCATAACCGTCTTCAGTTTTTTCTACTTTGTCAACAGATGCGTCAAAATAGAAGTCCACATGGTCTTTCATTTTTTCATAGAGGTTCTGAAGTACCACATAGTTGATATCTGTTCCCAGATGGCGGACTGATGCATCCAGAAGATGCAGGCCGTTCTGAAGGCAGAGCTTACGGATCTCGCTGTTTGTGGTAGAATAAAGTTTGGTTCCCTCACCGCCATGCATCAGGTTCAGTTTATCTACATATTCCATCAGCTCTGTAGCTGTATCCTTGCCGATATGCTGGTACAGAGTTCCGCCAAACTGATTGGTGATATTGTATTTTCCGTCGGAGAAAGCGCCTGCACCGCCAAATCCCTTCATGATCGCACAGGTTTTGCAGTGGATACAGGATTTTACTTTCTTTCCGTCGATGGGACATTTTCTTTTTTCCAGAGGATGACCAGCTTCAAAAACCGCGATCTTTTTCTCCGGATCATTATTCATCAGTTCATAGGCCGCAAAGATTCCACCGGGACCTGCTCCTACGATCAGTACATCATATTTCATAAATAAAAACTCCTTATCTTGTATTGCACATTTTCAGTGCTTTGTTTTTGCACAAACCCTGTCTATTCTACAACAAGTGTGTTCAAAAGTCACCTGTTTTTTCGGAACCTTCCGATCTTAAGCTTCTTTCCATCTGTTTCCACGGTAATAGCACCGTTTTTCATGGTGTATTCCACCTGACTTCCGGCCGCTTTAAGCCGCTCTACGGTTTCCGGTGACGGATGTCCGTAGGTGTTGGTGGAAGAACAGGAAATGATCGCCACTTCCGGCTTTATTTTCTCAAGAAATGCTTCTGTGGTAGAATAACGGGAACCGTGATGTCCCACCTTCAGACAATCAACATCCTCAAGCCCCCCGGCTGCCAGAAGCTTTTTCTCCGTATCTGCACCGATATCTCCGGTAAAAAGCATCTGAAAATCTCCAAAAGACAGCTCCATCACCATAGCTTCCTCATTCACATCTTTTCCTGTGGCATTTTTCTCCGGCCACAGAACAGAAAAAGATACTTTGCCGCAAGGCAATTCATCCCCTTTTCCTGCTGTCACGACCTTAACTCCGGCTGTTTTTGCTGCCTCTGCAAGCTCCCTCCATGCATCTGGTCTTTCTGCCCAGGCAGGCAGGATCAGATATCCGGCCCGGATGGTTGTAAGACCTTTTCCCATATATTCCAGAAGCTCCTTCACACCGTTGATATGATCCTGATCTGTATGGGAAATAAAAATCCCATCCAGCCAGGAAATCCCCTGACTTTTCAATGCCGGCAAAAGGCAGTATCTTCCAAGATCCGACTGGCTGCTGCTTCCTCCGTCAATCAGAAAATGATGATCCTCCGGGGTCTCCACAAGAATACCGTCCCCCTGTCCTACATCCAGGCAGATCACCTTCAGACTTCCTGCTGGATGATATCCCAGTATCAGGATTCCGACTGCCAGAAAAATACCGGCTGTTATCCGGATAGCATATAGCTTCCAACAACCTGCTTCCGCCCGCTCCTCTGCTAGCTCCGTTTCCTCACAGACTGCTTTTTTCTTCCGGAGCTGTTCTTTTATATACTGCCCCATAAACAGAACTGTGATCAAAAAGCCATAATATAACAGGATCTGCCATATTTCCGGCTCTCCTCCGATCCAGGTACTCCATCCTGACCTTCCTGCCAGACTGCAGAGATGTTCATAAAAAAGCAGCAGTACCCTTGCCGGCAGGAGCACCAGTTTTGCCACGGGAATACTGAGAATTCCCAGAAGCAGCGCCGCCATTCCTCCAGTCAGCACTACCCCCACACTTGGAAGCACCAACAGATTCAGGATAAATCCGGCAATAGAGACTTCTCCGAAAAACTTCAGCATCACCGGCAGAGTCACAAGCTGAAGAGCTATAGGACTTACCAGTGCCTTTGTCCATTTTTTCTCCGCTCCTGCAAGGGCACAGATCTTTTCCGCAGCGAGCCCCATTCCCAGAACACAGCCAAAGGACAGAAGAAATCCACTGTCCAGGAGATAGGCCGGAGATTCCACAAGGATCATCATGGCAGTTACGGAAAGAGCACTCATCATATCATAGATCCGTCCGGTGATCCTGGCTCCCATGGCGATCAAAAACATAGTTACTGCCCGCATGGTGGAAACACTCCCTCCGGTCATGATCCCATACTGCAGCATCACTCCCAGAGAAAAAATCCCGGCAGGCCAGATTCCCAGTCCCATCTTCTTTAGAAGGTTGTAAAGCCCCATTCCCAGAATACTGATATGAAGTCCGCTGATGGCAAGGATATGTATGATTCCGGCCAGCTGATAGCGCATCTGTGTTTCCGGATCCAGTTCCTGTTTGTCTCCAAGCGTCATGGCACAAAAAACAGGTGCATCTTTTCCTGCTGCTTCCTTCAAGATCTGTCTGCAGCTTTCTTTTATCTCCAAAAGGAGCTGCCTGTAGCCGGAATACACTGCTGTTTTCTTTTGGAGCACAGCGTTCTTCATAAAATAATAAATATGACGACAGGCGTAAAAGTGTTGGCTGTCAAAGCCCCCCGGATTCGCAGGACCTTCCACTCTTTTCAGCGTTCCCTTGACCCGGATCCGCATTCCCGGTTTCAGATCTTCTTCTTTTTTGAGAAATATTCTTACATTTTCAATTGGAAATTTTTTTGACTGATGGATAAGATATGTTTTTTTCAGATAAACAGACTGGGAAAATTCTGTGTTTTCATACTGTTCCACCTCCCCGCAGATCATGGAACCAGGGTGCGCTTCGATCTGCTCCTGCACATTTAACGGAAGGGGATTCCCCCTGATCAGAGGAATCCCCATAAGCTCCAGTGCGCCAAGACTCAGCACTATAAGAAAACACAAAAGACACATCGGCCTTTTCGCCATAAATGTTCTCCCGTTTTCTGATATTTTGAAATGTTTTATTTTTCCTGTTCTTTTTTAGCCTTTGTGTGTGCCAGCAGGCTGTCGTTCCATTCATAGAACTTATAAAGCTGCATATTCTGGCCAAAGGTCACTTCCTTGTTTCCTTCGATGGAAATCTCAACTTTGTCCACATCTGTTGCCGCGATCAGCGTATTTACCACCGAATACACGGCAATCTGTTCCGAAACATCCAGCGCATAATCCTGAAATACGGAATTATAATCCACATAGCAGATTCCGTTTGCTCTCGTCAGCGAAAGTACCTCTGAATTCTCCGGTATTGTAGGATAATGTCCTTTTTCCAGCGGACCTCTTGCAAGCTGCTCCAGAACCACCGTAGCCTTCGGAAGATTTCGTCTGTAGCGGACACTTCTCTGTTCCGCTACCAGTTTATCTCCGTTTTTATTTGTGAAATACAAAGTAAAGGTGTCATAGCTGTACACATCCCCATCGGATCCGGAAAACTCCACAAAGGTGTCGTTGTTCATGGCTCCCACTTCTTCACCTCTGGTATCTGTCAGCGGCTTTTTACCCACATAGATCTCCACAGAATCTACTCCTGGAACCTGTAAAAAGATCTTCACTATACCTGCCCGCACCAGAAGTTCCCTGGTACGTGACATTTTATCATAGGCCTCATTGAATTCTACGTTCAGGACTCCATCCTGTATAGAATAAGAAGAAATCTTTACCCCATCCGGAAAAAGTGAGATTCCGTCTTCCCGGGTCTCACGGTTATTCAGACTCTCTGAAAAATTGCGCAGCATCACTTCTGTTGTTTCCTTCTCCGGAGTATATTTTTCTTCTTTCAGTCTCGTTTCATCGCTGTTGATATAATAAAATCTATACTGCTGTTCTTCGTTTTTATTTCTTCCCGACAAACCTATGAAAGCAACCAGACCAAAAAGGATGCAGGCAGCGGCCACACAGATGATCAAAATCGTTTTTTTCATGCTGTACCTCCTAGGACGGGATATAGGACAGCGGGATCTTCACGGTAAATGTGGTTCCCTCGCCCTCTTTGCTGGATACCTTGATGATCCCATGATGCATGGCTATAGAACTTCTTGTAATAGCAAGTCCAAGACCGGTTCCGCCGATCTCTCTGGAATGGGATTTATCCACACGATAAAAACGCTCAAAGATCCGTTCAATGGAATCTTCCGGTATTCCCAGGCCGGAATCTGCAACCGTCACATAGAAATCCTTATGATCCGCATCCAGTGTTACGCGGACCCATCCCTCATCTACATTGTATTTGATGCCATTTTCGACCAGGTTACTGATGGCAAGGGTAAATTTCACCTCATCCACATCTGCGGTTACCGGTCGGAACGAATCCAGGATCAGGTCAATCCTTCTCTGATCTGCAATAGGACGGAGACGCTTCAGGATATTCTCCAGCAGCTCATTGATATTCATATTACGGATATTCATATCTGCTGCTTTTTTGTCCATTTTTACTAGGGAGAGCAGATCGGTGATGATCTTGTTCTCTCTGTCAATCTCTTCTGTGATATCAGAAAGAAATTCCTGATACAGTTCCTCCGGAACCCCCTGCTGTCCTACCAGCGAATCCGCCAGAACCTTCATTGAAGTCATAGGTGTCTTCAGCTCATGAGACACATTGGATACAAACTCCTGTCTGGATTCATCCAACGTCTTCATTCTGGAAAGCATCTTGTTAAATGCATCTGTGATCAAAGCTGTCTCTGTATAATCCGGTACCGAGATCTCCTCATTCTGATATCCGTCTGTAAGGTCCTCGATTGCTTTCGTTACCCTAGCAAATGGCTTCACCAGGATCGTGGAAAGAATATACCCAAGAAAAATGGCCAGCACTACAATGATACCGATGATCAGAATCCCTTTCTGCTCCAGTTCATGGATGGTTGCTGTCACCTCACTGGAAGATGCCATGATCATCATGGCACCCTGCACCTGTTTTACATCCGGACTTTTTACCGGAACTGCCAGGATCAGCTTCTGGCTGTCAGAATCATATTGGTAGGCATCTTCTCCTTTAAAACAGTTCAATACTTTCTGGGAAACCAGAGTCCTGCCCTCATCCACGCCATAGGTATCCTTGATGATCCTGAAATCCCTGTCTACAATGAGAATCCTGCCACCATAGCTGTTGGACAGTAATTCCAGCTTGCTGTTCACCGTCTGAGAGCTGGTGTCATTCAGATAATTCTCCTTGATCAGCAGGTCGCACATGATGTCACAGATGTTCTCCATGCTCTGCACACGGTTGGCAATGGCACGATCTTCATAGTTGGCAATGACCATTTCCGTTACGATGACACTCGGTACGATTCCCAGTATGATCAGGATGATCAGAATACGAAAGCGGAGACTTTTGAAAAATTTGCCGTTCTTTTTGAACTTCACAGGTTATGCCTGGAAATAGTAGCCCACACCCCATTTGGTGTGTACATATTTCGGCTCACTGGGATTGGCCTCGATCTTTTCTCTCAGGCGGCGGATATGTACATCTACGGTACGGACATCTCCCGGATATTCATAGCCCCATACGATATTCAGAAGATTTTCTCTGCTGTATACCTTGTTCGGATTGAATACCAGCAGTTCCAACACATCAAATTCCTTGGCTGTGAGGTTGATCTCTTTTCCGGAGATAAATACGCGGCGTCCTTCGCAGTCCAGCTTCAGTTCTCCGACTTCCACAGTCTTGGCCTTCTCCTGCTTGTCCTGTTTGCTGCCTGCACGGCGGATGATCGCCTTGATGCGGGCTTTGACTTCCAGGATATTGAAAGGCTTGGTGACATAATCATCAGCTCCGTATTCCAGACCCAGGATCTTATCCATATCTTCTCCTTTTGCTGTAAGCATGATGATCGGAACATTGGAAAATTCACGGATCTGCTGGCATACCTCAAGACCGTCCATTTTTGGAAGCATCAGGTCAAGAAGGATGATATCGTACTCTCCTGCTTTTGCTTTTTCCAGTGCTTCCTCTCCGTCATAGGCACAGTCCACTTCCATTCCGTCCTGCTCCAGACTGAAGCGAAGTCCCTTGACAATCAGTTTCTCATCATCTACTACCAATACTTTCCTGCTCATTTAGCGCTCCTTACTTTATTGCTATTTTATCCTTTATCTTCTCATAGGTTCCTTCTTTGATGCCTGGTACATTCATGATATCCTCTGCTGAAGTAAAGGGACCGTTCTCTTCCCTGTAAGCGATGATCGCCAGGGCCTTGGACTCCCCTACACCTGTGAGAGTAGTAAGCTGGGATACATCAGCGGTGTTCAGATCGATCTTCTGCTCTGTGGAAGATGCAGTCTCAGCTTCACCGGAATCCTCTCCGGCGGATTTCTGTCCGCTCGCCGTTTCGGTACTGTTTTCTGCTGTGACTTCCGATCCATCCTGGGTAGCTGCGATCCGCTGGCTGTCCACCTCCGCCTGGGTAGGCACATAAACCTGCTGTCCATCGGAAAGTCCCTTAGCACGGTTGAGATAGCTTGCCGCAGCTTCCGGAAGATATCCTCCGGCCTGCTCGATAGCCTGAAAAACACGGCTGCCATATGGAAGCTCATAGACTCCCGGGCTGGTCACTGCTCCACATATATCTACATAAATGGTCTGAGGGGTGTCTGAGATCTCCGGCAGCTGTTTTTCAACCTCCGGAGCCGGTTCCTCCGCAGACTCATTCTGTTTCTTCTGTGATATATCTGCCACAGCCCCTGCGGATGCCTTCCCGGATACTTCACTTTCCGTATCCTTCGGTTCTTCCTGCTCTGCATCCATTCCGGATGCTTCCGTACTTTCTTCCTGCACCAGTTCTTTCTCCATAAATTCTGTTCCGTCATCCTTACAGCCTGTCAGCCCTGCCAGGATCTGTAACAAAAATATGGAAAAAACAAGCCGAACACTTCTGATATGTGATCTTATTTTCATAGGTAGGCGGTTCACTCCTTTCCGCCGATGTGGCGGCAGGTGCCCCGTTACTCATGCAAAACCATACCTTATTTTAACGAAGTATTACAAATATTACAATACTTTTATTTCTATTTCCATTTGAAAATAACCACACCTGCAATACAGATCAGCATTCCCAACAACTTTCTCCACTGAAAATCTGCTCTTTCCACACCGAAAATCCCCAGCAATTCTATAAGATAGGCCACCGCAAGCTGAGAAATGACAATAAGCATAACCGCCCGCGCAGGCCCCAGACTTCCCATACTCCGGATCACTGTGATAGTGATAAATGCACCGATCACTCCTCCGAGTAAATTATATTTATCCTCTACCTGCCACAGCATGCCGATACTTTCTCTGCCTGTAAAAAACCATGCTGCCACACAGACCAGAAATGCAGAAAACTGTACCCAGCCGGTTGAAACCCACAGACTGGTCTGTTTTGTTACATTTGTGTTAAATACCCCTTGAATACTCATCAGTGCACCTGAGATCAGTGCTGACAAAAATCCCCACATAAAAATCCCTCCATATATACTCCATTTCCGGTATTACTGCCGGAAAAAGGCGCTGCATATTTCTGCAACGCCTTTACGGTTTCTTATAGTTTATGTTGTTTTTCTGAAATTATTCCGGAAAATATTTTCTGAGATATATCCTTCCGGAAAACGCAATATGCGGCATCTCATAAAAAATGGCTGTTTTCGGACAGATCGGACGATAGAGTGGGTCTGCCACAATGATCCTGGCTGTTTTCAGCTTTTCTTCCATGGCTTCCTCGCCACAGATGGCTTCATCTCCCTTGCGCAAAAGTCCCTCTGTGATCTCCAGCGGACAGAGCAGCTGAACCTTTTTTCCGTATTTCTGCTCTATGACTGCTGCCAGGGAGCCCATGGTAACCGGTTCTCCGATGATGGTAATGTCCGGTACGGAAAAAAATATCTCATCTTTGTCGGGCATTTCCCTGCTTTCTCCTGAATGGTCAGATACTGCTGACAGACTGTTCCTTCCCTGAAAATAGATTACCTGCTCCGGAGTTACTTTCCACAGTTCCTCCTGTTTCCCTAATATCTGCCCTCCGCTTTCCTCTGCGGAGTCATCCTTCTTATTTACCCACTCTCCACAGGATCTATCCGCGATCCGCTCAAGTGCATCTGAAATCTGTCCCTCATAGCCTTCCACAGGATTCCCCACGAGAAATGGCGTACCGAATTTTTCTTTCAGCACATTGGCCGCCGGGATTCCCACAGAGGATACCACAAGGTTTACCGCTGCTTCACCGGCACGGGACAAAGCTTCCAGCGTATCCCCCATAGCCCAGGTGGAAAGTATCTCCCAGCCATAGTTTTCCAGACGTTTTTTCATGGCATCTACTGCAGACTGCGGGCCAAGATCGAGGGGTGTTGCTCCAAGAAGATTTAATTTCCTGCTTCTCTTCTCTGTAGATCTTTCCGCAGATCCCGTCGGTACTTCTAAACACCTTCCGGTTTTCTCTGCTGCTCCTGTGAAATGTCCTGCGATTTCCGCCAGTGCCAGCCCTGCTCCGTATACATAGTCGTGCATGCCGCTGGTCGGAACCGAAAATACCGGAATTTCGGTCCTTGCTGTAAGTGCACGGGCCAGTCCCTGAAAATCTGTTCCGTTCATAAAGGGGATCGGTGAACTTGCAAGTGCAATAAATTTCGGTTTCAGCTCCTTTGCCGCCTCTTCGATATCTTGAAGAAATTTCTCATCATTTCCCATAATGGCATCGATATCCGTAAGACCTGAGATAAAGATCAGACTGTCCTGGTCGTACCACCGGATCTCATCATGGGTATTATAGGTAGAATTACAGCCGGAGGGATCATGCATCACTGTCATTCCTCCAAGCTCATACAACGCGGAGCAGACACCAGACACGTCTGCCGTGTAGATTGGTATGATCCGATATGCCTGTCTCATATGCAGCTTTCGCACCCCCATCCCTTTCGAACGATCAGATCCTCCGGAGCTTTTTCCTCATTAAATGCCTCCAGCATCAGCTGTGCAGTACGTCTGATACCGTCAAAGCCCCAAAGCCCGCCACCCTGTACCATATTGACAAAATTCCGGCTTCCGGTAAACCAGGCTGCTTTTTGTCCAACGGCAAGGATTTTTCCGGAATGCTGCCGTGGCCGCACTCTCATCTCCGGGCGGACAGTCGAAATCAACATGAGTTCCGGGTAATTCTCCTTCAGCCAGAAAAATACTTCTTTTTCTTCCGGGCTGATACTGTCCATAAAAACGGACTGTACCTGAAATCCATGGGTAAGGAGAAGCTTTGCAAGTCCCAGAGGTCTTGGATGAAAAAGATAATCCACAGCTATGGGAGTGTCACCGATGATCTGGTGTGCATGGGAAAGAGCCTCCTCGCATTTTCGGATCTCCGTTTTGATATCCAGGCCATTTTTACCGCAGCTGTGCTGATCCAGCAGCTCCAGCAAATGCTTTTCCTGTGTCTCTATCTCCTCATAGTCAAAGCTTCCGGGCAGGTATAAAAACGGCCTTCCAAGTCTCTCCGCCTGCTGCTGTACTCCGAATTTTCCTGCCGGATAACAGTTAAGGATCAGGCTTCCCTCTCCCAGGCTCTGATAATCCTCCCAGGTCTTACAGGCCGGTGCTTCACGGAGACGGATTCCGTTCTTTTTCAGGATCCGGCAGATATCTGCACTCTCATCCAACACAAAATCACTGCCCAGGACTGTGACACATTCCGGATCAGCTTTCCTCTCCGGTACTGCATCATACATGGCACGGCGCAGCTTCTGATCCGGAGTCGGACCTGTTTTCTGCATGACAGGATCCATAAAGCATCGCATAAAAAAGATCTCCGGAAATCTTTCTTCCAGTTCTCCGTAGATGCGGTCCAGATCACTTCCCAGAAAATGATGAAGACACACGGTAAAAAGCAGGACTGCCTTTGGCTTCTCATCCAGCCGGTTCAGAATATCCGTCACTCCTTCAATGGTCACATCCTCCAGATTTCCGCCCAGAAGATCCTTTTCCTCCACGATCACAAAGGAAAAACGGTCTGCCGCATTCATCTCTGCGGCAGTCAGCACAACGCCACGCATGCAGTTATCCGCACAGACGTAGATCTGCCTTGCTTCCGGAACCAGCATTCCCGTATGTACGATATTCCAGTTTCCATGGACTGGTGAATTAAATTCCAGCCCCGGCTGAAAGGGAACCGGAAAAGAGGCTTCCTTTATAAATATTTCTGTTTTTCCCGAAAGCTCTCTGTTACCAACTCTTTTTAACATGAGTCTTCCTCCCTGCATGCATTCAGGATCTGCTCGGCCAGTGTCCGGTACTCCTCTGCCATCTCACAATCCGGATAAGCTTCCAAAAGAGTTTTTCCTCGATTCTCTGCTTCCAGGACCAGTTCACTTCTGGAAAGCGTTCCCACTACCCGCGTATGAAAATCCTCTGCCAGCTCCCGGACTTTTTCTTCCTCTCCCGGCACGTTCCGCCGGTTCAGGATCACGCCGCCAAGAGATGCATATCCTCTGTTTCTGAAATTATCCACTGCCATGGCAATATTTGCCCCTGCATGGATGGCCATGTTTTCTCCGGAGGTGATGATAAATACCTTATCTGCATACCCCTTTCGCATGGGCATGGAAAATCCACCGCAGACAACATCTCCCAGTACGTCATAAAAAACAATGTCCGGTTTATAGGTCTCATAGGCTCCGTTTTCCTTAAGCTTCTCGAGAGCAGTAATGATACCTCTTCCCGCACATCCAAGCCCCGGTGCAGGACCGCCGGCTTCCACACAGACTACACCCCCATATCCGATCTGCACCATATCCGTAAGCTTCAGCTCCTGGCGTTTTTCGTTATACAGCTCCAGCACTGTGGGAACCTTTTTTCCATGCCTGAGAAGGATCGTGGAATCTGCCTTGGGATCACAGCCAATCTGCATCACTTTCATTCCTTTTTCCGCAAGGGCTACTGCCACATTGGAAACCGTAGTAGATTTTCCGATGCCGCCCTTTCCGTATACCGCAACTTTTATCATTTTCTGTCCTCCGCTTTTGTGATCACATTGGAATATGCCGTTTTGGCGGAAACTCCACTGAGGTGGCCGATCTTTCCGGATAAGGAGCTGATCACATCCTGTGGTGCGTCAATGGCAATACTGATGATATTGATGCCTTTTTCCCGGTAAGGGATCCCCATTCTCCCGATAATATATTTTCCCGCTTCATGAAGAAAACGGTTGATATCATCGATCACGTCATTGTTTTCCACAATGATCGAGATCAATGCCACTCTTGTCTCCATAAGATCTGACTCTCCTTTCCGATATTATCAGCAGATCCTCGGCAGAAGCTCTCCTCCCGGCTGCGGAAGAAGTGCCTGCGTTCCGATCTCCGTAGTCATGACAACCTTTCCCGGCTGGTCTTCCGTAACTTCACCGATAATGGCTGCGTCCCTGGAATAAGGACATTTACGCAGTGCTTCCACGATCCTTCCTGCCTCTTCCTTTGGTGCCATGATCACCATTCGTCCCTCACATGCCAGATAAAGCGGCTCCAGGCCAAGCATGCCGCAAACACCCTTTACCTCCGGAGCTACCGGAACAGCTGCTGCATCCAGGCGGATCCCTACGTTACTCTGTCCTGCGATCTCGTAAAGAACCGTTCCGACACCACCTCTTGTGGCATCACGGATCACATGAATGTTATGGGTGGCATCCAATACATCTTTTACAGCTCCCCACAGCGGTGCGCAGTCACTTGTCACATCTGCGTCAATGCCGAAATCCTCTCTTGCCAGAAGAATGGTGCATCCATGTCTTCCCACATCACCGGTTACAATAATGGCATCTCCCGGTTTTGCCAGCTCACCGCCTACCTGAACGCCCTCCTGGATCTCACCCATTCCGGTTGTTGTGATAAACACACCGTCAACCTGACCTTTTCCTGCCACCTTAGTATCTCCGGAAACAATACGCACTCCGGCTTCTTTTGCTGTTTTTTCCATGGCTGCGGCGATCTCCTCCAGCTTCTCCATGGGAAAACCCTCCTCAATGACAAAAGCGCAGGTAAGATACATCGGTTTTGCTCCCATACAGGCAAGGTCATTAACGGTTCCGCAGATGGAAAGCTTGCCGATATTTCCCCCCGAAAAAAATGCCGGAGAAACAATAAATCCATCGGTGGATACTGCCATTTTTCCTGCAGGCGGAACCAGCACGGCCGCATCATCGGCTGTGAGATCCGGGTTTGCAAAATGCGCTTTGAATACTTCATCGATCAGTTCTGAGGTCTGACGGCCTCCGGCACCGTGTGCCATGGTCACTGTTTTATTTTCCATAATATTATCTTCTTTCTATGCTGGGTCAAAGGAATTTCATATCGGTTTCATCCTGTCAGATTTTCCGGATACGATCCTTCGTTTGTACTATATGTAATGTATCATGTTTCGCAGTCCATTAAAGCGGACATCAGTTTCCGTACATAAAATATGCGGAACATGCTCCTTCATTGGATACCATACAGGCACCTACCGGATGCTGCGGGGTACAGACCTTTCCGAATACCTTACAATCTGATGGCCTGCATTTTCCCTGAAGCACATCCCCACAGCGACAGGCCGGATTTGGCCTGCCCTGGATCGACGGCACTGCATATTTTTTTCTGGCATCAAAGGCTTCCCACTCCTTCCGGAGCACCAGCCCGGACCCCGGGATCACACCCAGACCGCGCCATTCAGAATCGCAGGGCTCCATCAGTTCATCGATCAGCTTCTGTGCCTCCGGGCTTCCCTCACTTTTTACCACACGGGGATAGCAATTCACAAAGAACGGTTTTCCTTCCTGAAAACGTACCAGTGCAACAGCCAGTGCCGTAAGCAGCTCCTTCGCTGTAAAGCCTGCCACCACACCACTGATGCCTTCCTCTGCCAGATGCTCGCAGAGCGCAGTTCCTGTGATCGCATTGACATGTCCGGGATAAAGGAACACATCCGCACTGCTCTTTAATGCCTGATAAGCCTGGGGCATGGTCTTGTTTGCCACAAGGAGCGAATAATTGGAAAGTCCGTCCTCTCCGGCCTTTTTCACGGAAAGACAGCCAGCAGGCGTGGTGGTCTCAAAGCCAACGGAAAGAAATACCACCTGCTCTTTTGGATGCTCTTTCGCATATTTTTCTGCATCTGCCGGTGAATAGACGATCCGTATCCTGGCGCCTTCTGCCCTGGCATCTGCAAGGCTTTTCTTTGTTCCCGGTACGCGGACAAGATCACCGAATGTGCAGATCGTCACCTGTTTTTCCAGAGCAAGATAAACGGCCTCGTCAATAAACCCTACCGGTGTTACACAGACCGGACATCCCGGTCCTGAGATCAGCTCCACCTGCGGCGGCAGAAGCTTGCGGATCCCCAGACGGAAGATCTCGTGGGTATGTGTTCCGCAGACCTCCATGATCCGCACCGGCGGCCCCTGATATCCTTCTATGATCTCTCTTGCTGTTTTTTTCCTCTCTTCCATCACAGCAGTTCCTCCATCAGCTGGTCTGTCTCTTCCTCGTCATCATCGGTGATCTTTGCAATGGCAACACCTGCATGCACCATCACATAATCCCCCGGCTCCAGGTCTCCCAGGAGCTGGGCGGAAACCTCTCTCTTTGCGCCGCCTGCATCCACCACTGCTGTTCCGTCACTGATCTTTACTACTTTTGCTGATAATCCTACACACATATCTGTGCCTCCCATCCTGCATTTCTGCTGTATGCTCCATGCGTTATCATAAAACATTTTTGATCCGTATCTGCATGATCTCGTCTATATTTATCTGTGCCGCTGCACATAAGCCATCCCATACACCGCCTGTCCCAGTGCGATCCCTCCGTCATTCGGCGGGATCAGGCTGTGCTTCAGAACTTTAAACCCCATTTCCGTAAGGCCGTCATCTACCAGCTCCAGAAGCAGCCGGTTCTGAAAGACACCGCCACTTAATGCCACTTTCCGGATTCCGGTCTGCCTCTCTGCTTCCTCACAAGCTGCAAGGATCTTATCTGCCAGTGCCCGGTGAAATCCATAAGCCAGCTTCCCGGGATCCTCTCCTGCAAGCCTTGCCCGGACCAGATATGCAACGATCTCACCTGTATTTAAAATAAATTTTCGTTCATCTTCAGACGCTTCTGAGATGCCTGTGCCTTCCGGAATGTCTTCCTTTTCTGACATCCGTATCTTCAGATTTTCTTCCGGATTTTTCTTCTGCATCTCCCGCTGCTTTCTCCAGGCCTCCGCCGCAAATTCCAGTGCTGTGGACGCTTCTCCCTCAAAGGTGGACGCTCTCCGGATCCCCAGGATCGCACTGACTCCGTCAAAAAGTCTTCCTGCACTGGTGGAAGTCACGGCATTGATCTTCCGCTGTGCCATAGTCACCAGTACCTTTGCTTCCTGACCTGTGCAAAGTCCCAGTTTACGGACAGTGTCCAGGGTTTTTTCCAGATTTCCCGTATTCTGCCAGATCAGGGAAACGGCGATCCGCCAGCCTTCTTTTGCGGAAATATCTCCGCCAACCTGGACAAAGGGTTCTATACTTCCAAGCCTTGTAAATCCTTGACAGTCTGCAACCAGGAGCTCTCCGCCCCAGATGGTTCCATCGGTTCCATAGCCTGTTCCGTCAAAGGAAACCCCTATTACCTTTTCTTCGCAGTCATTTTCTGCCATGCAGGATAAAATGTGTGCATAATGATGCTGCACCCTCAGAACCGGAAGCCCTAGCTCCTCTGCCACCACTGTGGAATTATATTTAGGATGAAGATCACAGACCACTACCTCCGGCTGCACCTCCAGAAGTGTTTCCAGCCGCCCGATCGTTTCCTTCAGGGCTTTTACCGTTCGAAGATCCTCCAGATCTCCCACATAAGGGGAAGGATAAAAACGGTTATCCACACCAATGCAGAAGGTGTTCTTAAGTTCTCCACCTGCTGCGATCACCTGGCCCTTCCAGGGTGTGGAGACCATAAACGGAAGAGGCGCATACCCGCGGGAACGGCGGATCATATAGGGTTCACCCTTATAGAAATCCATCACCGAATCGTCGGCCCGGATACGTATCTTCCTGTTGTGGGAAAGAATGCAGTCACAGAGATGGGAAAGCTCCTCTGCCGCCTCCTCATCATCTCTGCAGATCGGCGCCCCGGAAGTATTTCCGCTGGTCATTACCAGAAGCCCGGGCATCCGGATCCCATCATCGTAATGAAAAAGAAGCAGCTGAACCGGTGCATAGGGAAGCATGACACCCACCTTGGGATTCCCGGGTGCAATGCTCTCACAAAGCCTCGTTTCTCCCGGCAGCTTATCCAACAGCAGGATCGGCTTTTGATGACCGGTAAGGATCTTCTCCTGTTCCTCGCTGACCTTACAGATCTTCTTCACAGCTTCCATATCCTGTGCCATCACTGCAAAAGGCTTCACCGGACGCCGTTTCCGCTGCCGCAGCCGCTGTACAGCCTCCTCACTGGTAGCATCACAGCAAAGGTGAAAACCACCGATCCCTTTGATGGCCACGATCCCGCCGGAAGCAATGATCTTCCTTGTATAAGTGATAGCCTCCCGTCCCCGTTCCTCTCTTCCCGCCAGGTATACCTCAGGGCCGCAGTCATTGCAGCACACCGGCTGGGCATCATAGCGTCTGGTATCCGGATTATGGTACTCATCCGCACAGGAGGGACACATGGGAAATTCCTTCATACTGGTCCGTTCACGGTCATAAGGAAGCGAATCCAGGATCGTCAGTCTCGGACCGCAGCAGGTACAGTTGATAAAGGGATGCAGATACCGCCTGTTTTCCGGATCAAACATCTCCGCCTTACATTCATCGCAGATCGCGATATCCGGGGAGACAAAGATCTCCCCCTTTGTCTTCTCACTTTCGATGATATCAAACTGTGTAAATTTCTCCGGCTCCTCCACCGGTTCTTCAAGAAGCTTCAGGATAGCTGCACGCTTCGGTGGCTTATTCCCGATATCTGCGATAAAGGCATCCACATCCTGCTGCTTACCCTGAGCAAAAATCTCCACATAGGGTCCTTTATTGGACACACTGCCACGGATTCCTCTTGCCATAGCATGACGGCTCACCGTAGGGCGAAATCCCACTCCCTGTACGATCCCGTAAACACGGATCATTTTCGTAATTTCCCGCTCCATATGTTTCTCCATTCCCTGCAGCTATTTCCACTGATCCGGCTGCAGCATGCATGTAACTTTATGTCCTGCCCTTATGGTCTACCTGCATTTTCCGGATACCGCAAAATGCACTGTATCCACAAACACTCCTGAAAAAGCCTTTGTCATCCGCTTCATACATGGGTCTGCAAAGATCACGTCATATCCGCCCTTCTCTGCCAGTTCCATGTAATCTTCCTCATCCCTTAATGACACATCGCCCTCCTCCAGGAGATCTTTTTCCATGGAAAACCAGCTTGCCACGGTGAGCTCTCCGTCCGCACCACGTTTCCGTAGCTCCTCTCTTATGGAACCGGCCATCACCTGCTGCTGCACGATGAGAATCTTTTTTCCTGTATAATCCATATCAGGAACCAGCTCTTCCGCCAGAGGATATCCCACCTCATAAGGTGTTCCGAAGGTTTTCTCCAGATATCTGGCACATTCCAGTGCCGCAGGAGAAACCACGATATTTTTTTCCACAGAGGAGGCTTTTTTTACCTCATCAAGCCCGTCTCCCATTCCGTAGCAGACTGCTCTCTGTCCTCTGGCACGGAATTTTTCACGGATCTTGTCTGCTGCTTTCAGGTCACTGACATCCTGAGGTGTCATTCCGAGAACTCCTGTCTTACCAGCCTCCACAGGCAGCTTTTCCCGGGCAAAGGCTTTAAAAAGCTCCAGATAAGCCTTCCGCTCTCCCGCATCATAAAGCTCCATTCCGTTGGTATTTACTGCAAGCACCGGAAGATCTGTTTTCTTCTCGCACATCCGCCGCAGTGCCTGATGATCCGTTCCGATCACAGCAGGTACCGGTGTTCCGATAATGGCTGCAAAGCCTGCCTCCACCTTTACTGCTGCATCCACAAGCTTGGCAACCAGGCGGTCATCCCGTCCCAGGATGGCATCCATATCCCGAAGTCCTGCACTGAATACCGCGCTTTTCTGTTCAAACCATCTTGGTTCATCAAAGCCGCAGACATTTCCCGCACATCCTCCTGCATCACAGATCACGATGATACCGCCAAGCTCATACAGCACTGACACAGCTCCGGACTGATCCGGTGCAAAAGGTGTCAGATATTTCCGAAGTCCTCTCATACCTTTTCTCCCTTCTGCAAAACTTTCTCTGTCAGTGTCTCAAACAGCCTGCGTACCCCTGCATAGCCATAGGGCTGCCGGTCCTGATTCCACACGGCATTTGGCTGATCCCGGTGATAATATCCTGCATCCTTTCCTATGGTAAGGTTCACTCCGCTCCCGGACGGATCGTAATACAGCATGGTGGGTTCCATATTGGAAAAAACCTTTGTATTCGGACTCAATTCCGCAAGATGCCGTATGTATACAAAATTCTCGGCTGTGATGGTTCCGTAGATCTCCGGCACCCGGAAACCATACCGCACCAGGGCAAGGGCCAGCTCAAAGGGATCTCCGTTCATGCACTCCCCTACAGCAAAAGACGCATCCGGACAGACCTCCCGGAATCGCTCCACAGCCTCTTCTGCTGCTTTTTTATACACTTCCTGATCAAAAGAGACTCCAAGAACCTGTCCCAAGGCACGATACTGATTTTCGATCTTATCTGTCTGGTAGAGCCTCCGAAGCTCAATAAAAGGAATCTTCAGCCGATCATGAAAATCCTCCGCTGCAAACCTTGCTTCCGGATGAAGCACCAGATTAAAATTGGCCTGTGACATGGTTTGATATTCTTCATAATCCTTACATCTTGAGATCTCATGGATGGTCTTTACGCCTGCCTGCTGCAGCAGCTCATACATCTCACAGTCATCAACCAGCGGCGAAAAAAATCCCAGAAGATTGACCACATTTCCCTTTTTCTTCTGTGGCTCAAGGAGGGAGTATAAGGACTGGCGCACATGGACCATAGGCGGCTTTCTGCCCTCACGTGTCAGTGCGTACATGTAACAGGGACGCACCGGAATATCCACCTTTTCCTCTGCCTTCCGGCAGACACGTTCCATATCCGTTCCCAGAAGTGCATCCACACAGGTGATACAGATCATTACCACAGACGGCTTCTTCTCACAGCAGTCGCAGATCTCTTTTACCGCTTTCGGGATCTTTTTCAGGTGACGGCCTGTAACAATATCCGTCTCGTCCATCATCAGATAAAAAAATCGATCATTGTACTCCGGCATGGAGCTGATAAGAGAAGTATTTCTTCCGCAGCATCCCGGTGCCACGATCAGCATAATGGAATCCGGCACTGCAAGCCCGGCCCGCTTTACGCCAAAGCCCTCCGCTCCCGGAGAGTTAAATGCCAGAGTTGCCGGAGAGCTGTAGATCAGATGCTTCCCGGAGATCATCTGCGGAGGGATCGCTTCCAGCCCGCCCCGGGCCAGTTCTTCTGCAGTTGCAAAATATGCTTCCTTCTTCATATATCCTCCTTCTCCGTTTCTTCACTTTCCAATAGCTTCCTCGCCAGTGCAAAAAATTTCTCACTGATCTCAGAATTCTCATCTCCCTCGATCACCGTTTTGCCCTGATCCTCCCATCGGATGATCTCGTCACTTCTCGGGATCTCACCCACGACCGGGATATTATTTTTTTCTGCAAAAGTATTTACTTTTTCCGTTTCATTCTCCACATTCCTGTGATTCAGCACGATCCCGAAGATCCTCGCATAACTTCGATCCTCAAAATTCCGCACAGCACTGGAAATATTATTGGCTGCATAGAGTGCCATTTTCTCTCCGGATGTGACAATGAGTACTTTTTCCGCATAGCCCTCCCGGATCGGTGCCGCAAAACCGCCGCATACTACATCTCCAAGAACATCGTAAAGCACTACATCCGGCTTCCAGGTCTCAAAAAGCTTCAGATCCTCCAGAAGCTGAAAGGTTGCGATGATACCTCTGCCTGCACAGCCAAGTCCCGGCGTGGGGCCGCCTGTCTCAATGCAGAGGACTCCACCAAAACCCTCCTTTGAAATATCCTCCAGCTTTTCCGGCTCCTCATCCTCTTCCCGCATATAATTCATTACCGGCCGCAGAGGTTCTCCCCCAAGAAGATTGATGGTGGAATCCGCCTTGGGATCACAACCGATCTGGATCACTCTCTTCCCCATGGCTGCAAAAGCCGCCGCCAGGTTGGACGTCACTGTAGACTTTCCGATACCGCCCTTTCCGTATACTGCTACCTTCAGCATAAAATCCTCCCTAATTCATTCTGTCCGCTCCCGCAGGTATTTTTCATAAAAAAAGCTCTTTCACGCACAAGGTGAAAGAGTCCCGTATTCCGCTCACAAAACAAAGTCAAGCGGATATTCGCGATCCGCATTTGCTGCTTGTTCATAACCGAATAACTGCTTCGCAGCTGATTCGGTTAAGCTGTGCCGGATGAACAACGATTCCTGCTCGGATATTCCTTGCCGTCAAAGTCTGTTTCCTGCTGTATTTTGTTTTAATGACTCATCCGGATAGAAAGAAAATATTTCGTTCCGTCTGAATTTTTCTATTTTTATTATACAATGGTGTACATTAGTGAGTCAATTGCAACTCTGACTTTTTATACAAAAAAAGACCCCAAGGCGAAATATTTTTAAGCATTTCGCCGAGAAGTCTCTTCTCTGATCTGCCGGCTCAGAAGCCGCGGCAAAGTTATTCTTATGATAAAGCTTTACTGGATAGAAACTACGTGATATCCTCTGTCTTCCACTACCTTCTTAAGCTCTTCGTTGGAGATCTCTCTGTCGTAGGAAACCACTGCCTCACTTTTTTTCAGGCTTACTTTTGCTGCCGCACCGTCAATGCGGTTGATCGCTCTTGTGACGCTGGCCACACAGTTCTCACAGTGCATGCCTGTGATCTTCATGGTTTTCTCACCCAGCTTGGTTCCATCCAGCTTCTTCTTCGGGATCTCCGGCTTGCTGCCGCCTCCGCAGCAGGCGCCTTCGCCCTTCAGATGTTTATATGCGCCTTTTCCGGCAAACAGCATAATGATGATAACAACGATGACAACAATTGCATTTGCCATGATTTCTTTCCCTCCTGGTTACTTATGCATTCCACTGCAGCCGGAGCAGCCGGAACAATGACCGGAGCAGCTGCCGCCACAGCCACCTGTACGTGTGTTACCGGCACAGCCGACACAGCTGAGCCCCTGTTTCTTTCTTGAATAGAGATAACTGACCACAAATACGCCATATGCGATCACCAGTGCCAGTACAATAATATCCGCTATCATACTCATATCTGTCACCCTTTCTTTCGCTGTACAGCCTGTGAACTGCTGCCAGCCTCTGATAAATACTTTTGTAAAAAAACTTCCATATTTCTTCAGGCTTATTATAGCACAGAAGACCAGGTATTTACATCCCCGGTCTCCTGCATTTCTTATCATTTCAGCTGTTCTTACAGCATCATTTCAAAGCTATCATATGTACCGGATCGTTACTGTATGACCGGTTTTCAATTACTCTGCTGCCTGTACAGATCTCTTTGTAACATCGTTCTGGTTCTTGTACGGATCTGGTCTGAACAGAAGGAAGAGCAGGATCGCTGCAAGGATCAGCGCTACGATCGTTCCAATTCCGAAGGAACCGGCACCTGTGACAACAAGACCGATCTGGTATACACAAAGTGTTACAACATAAGCAAAAATGTTCTGGAAGAGAATTGCAAACCAGAACCATTTTCTGGACTGCATCTCATGTGCCATTGTAGAAATAGCTGCAAGGCACGGAGAGTCAAGCAGGTTGAACAGCAGGAAAGAAAATGCTGCTACTGCTGTCGGGAACCATGCTTTGATCGCTGCACCAACGATCATGGTATCCTCTGCATCATCACCAGCTACGTTTGCAAGAACACCCATTGTACTTACGATGGACTCTTTTGCGGAGAATCCGGAGATGGAGGCTGCAACCGGCTGCCATTTGCCAAATCCAAGAGGAGCAAAGATCGGAGCAAGGATACCGCCAAGGATAGCCATGATACTGTCGTTGCTGTCCTCAACAAATCCGATTCCGCTTCCTGTATTTCCAATGCTGGAAAGGATCCACATGATAACGGTTGCAAGGAAAAGAATGGTACCGGCTTTGATGATGAAGCCTTTCAGTCTCTCCCAAACATGAAGCAGAACTGTCTTTACAGACGGAATGTGATACTGTGGAAGCTCCATTACGAACGGGGCAGGTTTACCGGAGAACGGTTTTGTTTTCTTCAGGATGATCGCAGATACAAGAACTGCTACAACACCGATAAAGTACATCAGTGGTGTGATGAAACCAGCAGCTACGTAGTCACCGGTTACATAAGCTGTCATGATACCACCCATAAGAGCGATAACCGGAAGCTTGGCACCACATGGAATAAATGTCGCTGTCATGATCGTCAGACGACGGTCATTATCTGCCTCGATCGTTTTGGAAGCCATGATTCCAGGGATTCCACAGCCGGAGGAGATAAGAAGCGGGATAAAGCTCTTTCCGGAAAGTCCGAAATGACGGAATACACGGTCCATGACGAACGCGATACGAACCATGTAACCGCAATCCTCAAGGATGGAAAGGAACAGGAACAGGATCGCCATCTGCGGAACGAATCCAAGCACTGCACCAAGACCACCGATGATACCATCTGATACAAGGCTTACCAGCCAGTCCGCAACGCCGGCATTGCCGAGTCCATCCGATACAACACCCTGGATGGCTCCCACAAAGCTGTCGTTTGTCCAGTCTGTTACCATGGTACCAACTGTTGTTACCGATACATAATAAACGATAAACATGGTAAGGATAAAGATCGGAAGACCGAGAATACGGTTTGTTACGATACGGTCGATCTTATCGGAAACTGTCATCTTATTTCCGCTTCTCTTAACGTTTGCGGAAACAACCTTCTGGATGTACTGATATCTTCCGTCCGTTACGATACTCTCTGTATCATCATCCTCTGTCTTTTCAAGCTCAGAAGCGATCTCCTCGATCCTTGACTGTGCAGAAGCCGGAAGGTTCAGACCTTCTTTTACCTTGCTGTCTCTCTCAAGAAGCTTTACTGCATACCATCTCTTGTTCTCCTCAGCGATGTTTGCAGGAACAAGTCCCTCGATCTCGTTTACAGCCTTCTCAACTGCTTTCGGGAATTCCATCTGCTTAGATGGTACTCTGTGCTGGTTTGCACATTTGATCGCCTCATCAACAACCTCTTTAAGACCTGTTCCCTTAAGAGCAGAGGTCTCAACGATCGGGCATCCAAGCGCGGAGCTTAAGCCTTTTACATTGATATGGATATTGTTCTTCTTCAGAAGATCCACCATATTAAGAGCGATAACAACCGGGATACCGATCTCAAGAAGCTGTGTTGCAAGATACAGGTTTCTCTCGATGTTTGTTGCATCCACAAGATCGATGATCACATCCGGTTTCTCTTTCAGAAGGTAATCACGGCTGACAACCTCCTCAAGTGTATACGGGGAAAGTGAATAGATACCCGGAAGGTCTGTTACCGTTACATCCTTCTGGTTTTTCAGCTTACCCTCTTTTTTCTCTACAGTAACACCTGGCCAGTTACCAACGTACTGGTTTGCGCCTGTAAGAGCATTGAACATTGTAGTCTTACCACAGTTCGGGTTTCCGGCAAGAGCTATTGTTACAGACATTTTGCATCCTCCTTTTTTCAGGTCAGAGCCTGACGCTCTGTCATTTTTCGAAGCTTATTTACTTTACTTCCACACATGCTGCGTCATGCTTACGCAGGGAAAGCTCATAACCTCTGATGGTGATCTCAACCGGATCTCCAAGAGGAGCTACCTTTCGGATATAAACCTCGCTGCCTTTTGTGATTCCCATATCCATGATACGACGCTTGTAAGCCGGGTCGCCGGTGATCTTGGAAACAACTACTGTAGAACCTACTGCTGCATCACGTAAAGTCATTTCTCTTTTCCTCCCTGTTCATATTCCAATTCCTAATCTATCCTCAACTGCGCCTTCCGCAGTTTGGGGCAAATCCACTACCGGTCACTGCCGCACAGTCCGGTCACACCATAATGTGTCTGGCCATTTCCTTATTGACTGCTACTCTGGAATCCTTGACATTTACGATCAGATTGCCGTCAAACTGAGAAATAACTGTCACTTCCGCATTCTCAACAAAACCAAGGCCTGCAAGAAATCTTCTTGTATCCTCCGCTCCGGAAATACGCTTGATCGTGCCAGTATCACCTGACTGTAAAAATAAAATCGGCTGCATGGAATCCCTCCGTTTCTTTCTATTAATTAACTCAGTCTAATTAGTTAGACCTAACTCATAGGTTAGTTTATACTAAGTTTTTTCGAATGTCAATCCCCTAAATGAAAAAAGTTAATCAAGATTAAGTTTTTATAAACAAAATATAAAAAAAGTTCCTGCATTCTGAGGTATTTCTGTCTGGCAGAAGGTTACCTCAGAATGCAGGAACTCTGTTCTGATTCTTTTTCTGTTTGCAGCCTGTTAAGCTAAAAACCCCTTCCGGAACTTTTTCTTTCTTCCGTGCTGCTCATATTTTTATCTCTTAGTGGATCTGATCATTCAAAAGCTTCAGGATCAGATTCTCCGTTTCATTGATTCCGTAGCTTGCACTGTTGATACAAAGATCGTAGTTATCCGGCTTGCCCCACTGAGCTCCGCCGTAAAAATTGTAATACCGTCTGTGCTGGCTGTCCATCTTCTTCAGGAAACGGACTGCCTGCTTCATATTCATCTTCCGTACATCCATAACATGCTGCACACGGATAGCAAAAGGAGCTGTGATAAACAGACTGATATGCGGAATGTGATTGTTCTTGAGGATCGCATCCGCACACCTTCCCATAATGATGCAGTCCTCTTTTGAGGCCAGATCGCAGATCAGGTCACTCATGTTAAAGAATACCGCATCCTGTTTCGGAAGACCATGGTAACGGTTGAATTCCCGGAACCAGCCCTTGGGATCAAATTTATGCTTCTTCTCATATTTATTGAAATCCGCAAAATATTCCGCATCGTTGACCGCGCCCTTTTCCGCCTCAAGACGCCTTAATACCTGATCAAAGATCTCCACATCATAATAGTTGATCCGAAGTTTGTCTGCCAGTCCGAAACCGATATCATTACCGGCACTTCCCTGTGTACGGCTGATACAGATGACCAGATGGTCATTCTCAGAGATTTTTTCCCTGCGCTTGATCATATGATTCAGTGCCACACGTTCCTTATCCATGATATCCGTAGCAACAAAAGTCTCCGGCAGCGTCAGGATCTCCTGAAAGATCTCATCATATTTCTTCATGAGACGGCTTTTTTCTTCTTTATCCTTGATGGTCCTGGCCATGTTGCTGATCAGTGCCATCTCGCTTCGAAGAAGATGTCCGTCCGGTTTGGTATACATCAGAGCACTTAAGTTCCGGATAGTGCCTTCTCTGTCACCGGTGAAGGTACGTCCAAGGGAAGATCCTACGCTTTCATAAACCTCGCCATCCAGTTCATAAAGCCTGGTGGCAAGCTCTCTGCATTTCTCTCGAATGTTATTATCCTGCATATTGATCCTCCTCCCTTATAAAAAGAATACCAGCATATCGATGATGAACACCGGTACCAGGAAACAAATGGACCATGCCATGTATCCGAAGAAGGACGGCATGTTGATACCATTTTCGTCAGAAAGTGTCTTGACCATAAAGTTCGGAGCATTGCCGATATATGTATTGGCGCCCATAAATACAGCACCGCAGGAAATCGCAGAAAGAAGCTTTACAGGAACCGTTCCCAGCGTTGTTGCGATTCCGTTTGTAAATCCGAGAGTTCCCGCTGTTGTCAGAAATACCAGATAGGTCGGTGTATTATCCAGGAAGCTGGACAAAGCTCCGGTCGCCCAGAACATCTGGTACGGCTCGGTGATACCAAGATTCGGTCCTACTGCTTTCAGAAGCATCAGGGCCGGCTGCATGGTGATAAAAATACCGATGAAAAGTACTGCAACCTCCTTGATCGCACCCCAGGTAAAATGGTTCCGCACACGGATCCTTTTATCTGTTGTTTTAAAGGACAGAAATGCAGCTGCCAGGATCAGGACGATCTCAATGATCGACGGGAGGCTTAAAGTAACCTCACCAAAAATATGAAGGCCCTTTACATTTCCGGCCGCATCCTGAAATGCAGGCATACCGGGAAGCATTCCGCTTAAGATAACACCCACAACGATCATCACAAGGAAGATGATATTATGAAGACCCTCGATCTTAAACTCGGTACCCGGTTTGCTGATATCCGGTTTACGTCCCTCTGAGATATCCTTCTTGTAAGAGCGCATATCCAGATGATAGAACACAAACAGAAGGATTACCATATTAAAGATCAGTACCGGAAAAAGATGAAGGCTCCAGAAAAACGGAACTCCTCGCATGAAGCCCATCAGAAGCGGCGGATCACCGATCGGTGTCAGGCAGCCACCCATGTTGGATACCATAAAGATGAAAAAGATCATGATATGACCCTTTCTCTTTCTCCAGGAATTCATTTTGATCACCGGACGGACCATCAGCATGCTGGCTCCGGTAGTTCCGATACAGCTGGAAAGCAGGGTTCCCAGTGCAAGAAGTCCTACATTTACTCTTGGTGAGCCCGCAAAATCACCCTCAACTGTAATGTTACCGGATACACAGAACAGTCCGAATAACAGGATGATAAATGTAAGATAGTCATTGATCACGCACTCAAGTACTGTTTCCGCAGTTTTTCCGGCACCGTAAACAACTGCAAACGGAATGATCATAAGAACGATCCAGAATGCAACCACAACGGGCTGATGTGACTCCCACCACTCACCCTTTACCAGTGGCATCACTGCAACACACAGAAGAAGGCCCGCAAAAGGGATACAAAGCCACACCGGCACACCAGATCCTGTCCCACCGTTTCCGGCTGCCCATACACCCACAGGACATGCCAGAAATACTGTCAGAAAAGTACACATGACGGTTAATAATTTTTTCAAAATTTTCACCCCTCACATAAATTTTTTTACCAGTGAAATTATAACATATGGCGTTCTAAAATCAACTGTGTAGATGTGCAATTTATACTCGAACCCTCTCTCTTTTTTGTGCATTTTGTCGGTGTGTCATAGCATTTTTTGTTTGTTTTCAAACACACGACCAGATTTTCGGATACTGTTTTCTATATCTGTTATATAATTTATATACATTGTCTCTCTGACAAAAAAGCAGCCGTATTCTCCATCGGCACACTAACCTTTCCGGAAAATACTGCTGCTTTTGTATCTGTTATTTTTTTATTATTCCATACACTCGTCAAGGATCTCTGCCATCTTGTCGATATCCTCTTTTGTGATCACAAGAGGAGGAACAAGGCGGAGAACATCACTTCCTGCTGAGATCACCAGAAGGCCCTTTGCAAGAGCTTTTTTCACCACGTCTCCTACCGGACGTCCCTTGATCACGATACCCTGCATGAAACCTTTGCCTCTTCTTGTTTCTGCACAGTCATGCTTTGCAACCAGTTCGTCCAGCTTCTCCTCAAAATACGGAGTAAGTCCCTGCACATGGGAAAGGATCTGATCTTTTTCAAAAATGTCAAATACCTTGCTGACTGCTGCACATACGAAGGGATTTCCACCGTAAGTGGTTCCGTGGTCGCCTGGCTTCAGGGAAGCTGCAGCTGCTTTTTTGTTCAGCACAAAAGCACCTACCGGAACTCCACAGCCAAGTGCTTTGGCACAGGTCATGATATCCGGCTGTACTCCATATGCCTGCCATGCAAAATAATGTCCGGTACGTCCCATACCGCACTGGATCTCGTCCAGGATCAGAATGATATCCTTCTCATCACAAAGCTTACGTAAGCCTTCCAGGAACTCTTTTGTAGCCGGATAAATACCTCCTTCTCCCTGTACGGTCTCGGTGATGATGGCACAGGTCTTATCTGTGATCTGAGCCTTTACACTCTCAAGATCATTGAAATCTGCAAATTTCACCCCACCCATCAGAGGCTCAAAGGGTTCTCTATAATGTGCATTGCCTGTCACGGAAAGAGCGCCGATGCTGCGGCCGTGGAAGGAATGGTTCATGGCAATGATCTCATGGTCTGCATGGCCATCTCTTTCGTAGGCATATTTCTTGGCAGCCTTCAGAGCACCCTCAATGGCCTCTGTACCACTGTTTGTGAAGAAGGCCTTTTCCATATGGCTTGCCTGTACAAGTTTGGCACCTGCCTCAATGATCGGCTCATTGTAGTACAGGTTGGAAATATGCATCAGCTTGTCGATCTGGGATTTCAGTGCTTCGTCATAGCCCGGATAATGATAGCCCAGGGCATTTACTGCGATACCTGCCGCAAAATCCAGATATTCCTTTCCTTCGGAATCATAGAGGTAACAGCCATCGCCTTTTTCAAAAACTACTGGAAAACGGTTATATGTATGAAGAATACTGGCTTCAGATTCTTCCATCTGTTCATTCATGCTCATTGTAATATTTCTCCCCATCATCTTTTAGAATTGCAGTACCAATACCTTTGTTTGTAAAGATCTCAAGCAGTAAGCTGTGCGGGATCCTTCCATCCAGGATATGGACTCTGTTTACACCATGCTCGATAGCGTCGATACAGTTTTTCAGCTTCGGGATCATACCGCCGCCCACAGTACCATCTGAGATCAGATTCTCAGCCTCATCTACACGAAGCTCGGAGATCAGAGTGGAGGGATCATCTGCATCCCTGTAAACGCCCTCAATATCGGACAGGAAGGCAAGCTTCTCTGCCTCAACTGCCTCTGCAATGGCGCAGGCTGCATCGTCCGCATTGATATTGTAGGAATCAAAATTTTCATCAAAGCCGATCGGGAATACGATCGGAAGGAAATCTCTTTCCAGAAGGTCATGAAGAATCTTCGGATTAACCTTTGTAACCTCACCTACGTAGCCGATGTCTTCGCCTTTGGAAAGCTTCTTTTTGCACTGGAGAAGGCCGCCATCCTTACCGCTGACACCTACAGCCTGTACGCCGAGAGATTCTACCAGAGTAACAAGCTCCTTGTTTACTTTTGCAAGAACCATCTCTGCGATCTCCATAGTGTCTTTGTCCGTTACACGGAGACCGTTTACAAAATGCGGCTCCATGCCGACTTTACCGACCCAGCGACTGATTTCCTTGCCGCCGCCGTGAACAATGATCGGTTTGAAACCGACTAATTTCAGAAGGACTGCGTCCTTGATGACGTTACGCTTTAATTCTTCATCAAGCATGGCGCTTCCGCCGTATTTGATGACTACGATCTTGCGGTTGAACCGCTGGATGTATGGCAGGGCTTCTATGAGAACCTCTGCTTTGTCAAGATATTTCTGATTTACCATGTGGGTGTCTCCTTTTTTTGAAAAATGATATGGATTGAAAAAGGTTTTGTATTGTTGTATGTTAGATGTTTTTCTTTATAAATTATAGTTTTGTCTCAGCTGACAGCTGTGGATTTGCGAGGAGGGGAGGCACTCGGAGTTCCGAAGGCCGTTTCCCCTCCTCGCGCTCCTCCCCTCCGGCCACGGGAAACGGGCTGTTGCCCGCGTTGCGGGCAAAGCGCCTGCTGCGGACAGGCTGTCGCAGACAGCCGCTTCCGACGCGCTTTCGCCGAAGGCGAACAGCACGTCAGTCTGCCTTCGGCGACTGAAGTCCTACATGCCACAGCCAAGCGTGCCCAACGGAGGGGGTTCTTAGGGGGAGCGTGCGGGCTTCGCAACTTTGAGCTCGCTCCCCCTAAGGGTTTTCTCAGCTTACAAACTGAAACAAAACTACAACTAAAATCCACCATAAAAAACATTCTACAAAGCTCTTACATCAAGAACGATAATCCGCATTGATCTTTATGTAATCATAGGTGAGGTCGCATCCCCACGCAGTTGCGGATGCATCTCCCATCTTCATATCCGCGATGGCTGTCACTGCCTCTTCTGAGAGGATCTTAGTTGCTTTCTCTTCGCTGTAGCCTGTAGAAACTCCATTTTCAATGATCTTGATCTTTCCTGCTTTGCTCTCAAAGTAGAGATCTACCTTTTCCGGATCGAACTGGACGCCGGAGTAGCCGAGGGCGCAGAGGATTCTTCCCCAGTTTGCATCATGGCCGTAAATGGCTGCCTTTGTTAAGGAAGAGGTTACTACGGATTTACTTAAGGTTACGGCTTCTGCCTTGGTGGCTGCGCCGATGACCTTGACCTCGAAGAGTGCAGTTGCGCCTTCTCCGTCACCTGCGATCTTTTTGGCGAGGGTTGTGTTTACGTAGTTAAGAGCTTTTTTGAACTCTTCATAATCTGCGTTTTTCTCTGTGATCTTCGGATTACCGGCCTGGCCGTTTGCAAGGAGGAGGACAGTGTCGTTTGTGGAGGTATCTCCATCAACGGATACCATGTTGTAGGTGTCCTTGATATCCTCGCTGAGTGCTTCCTGAAGAAGTTCCTTTGAGATATCCACATCACTGGTGATAAATCCAAGCATTGTGCACATGTTGGGGTGGATCATTCCGGAGCCCTTGCACATACCGCCTACCGTTACGGTTTTTCCACCGATCTCGATCTCTACCGCTGCCTCTTTCTTCTCGGTATCTGTTGTCATGATGGCTTTTGCTGCCTCAAGGCCTGCCTCGCGGCTTCCCTCAAGCTTCGGTGCCATGGCTTTTACTCCGTTTGCGATACGGTCGATCGGAAGCTGCATTCCGATGACACCTGTGGATGCTACCAGTACGCTGTCTTCCGGGATCCCAAGGCTTTCGGATGCTGCCTTGGCGGTTTCCCTGCAATAGCCGAATCCTTCCTCACCGGTACATGCGTTGGCGATTCCGCTGTTGCAGATCACAGCTCTTGCACCCGGGTGGTTGTATACAATGTCCTGATCCCATCTTACAGGAGCTGCTTTTACCACATTGGTCGTGAAGGTTCCTGCAGCCACACAGGGAACCTCACTGAATACCATGGCCATATCGGTACGGCCTTTATATTTGATCTCTGCTGCAGTTGACGCTGCCTTAAAACCTTTTGCGGCTGTAACGCCGCCGTCGATGATCTTCATATTATATATCTCCTCTCAATGGTGATGCCGGATCGAATATCGCAGTTCATTCGTTTAAAGTCCTTCGGCATCCCCCATATTTTATTTGTGATCTGCCTGTTTTACGGACACATCGGAATCTGTTTCAGTCCTTCGTTCTCGTCAAATCCAAACATCAGGTTCATGTTCTGAACAGCCTGTCCTGCTGCACCCTTTACCAGGTTGTCGATAGCGCCCATCATGATGACTCTCTTTGTTCTCGGATCGATCTTGAAGTTCACGTCCACAAAATTGCTGCCTTCTACATTTCTTGTCTGCGGGCATACATCCTTGTTCAGGACACGTACAAAGAACTCGTCTTTATAATATTTGTCATAGGCTGCTTTTACTTCCTCATAGGTAACATCCTTGGTCAGGGAGGCATATGCTGTTACCAGGATTCCACGGTTCATCGGAACAAGATGCGGGGTAAAGTTGATCATCACTTCCTGTCCGCATGCATATCCAAGCTGATCCTCGATTTCCGGTGTATGTCTGTGTGTGGCAACACCGTAAGCTTTGATGCTCTCGTTTACCTCACAGTAGAGATTCGGAACCTTGGCTCCTCTTCCTGCTCCGGAGGTTCCGGACTTGGCATCAATGATAATGGTATTCGGATCAATGAGGCCTTCCTTTAACAGCGGATAAATAGACAGTGTGGAGCATGTCGGATAGCATCCCGGGTTGGCGATCAGCCTTGCATTCTTAATATCCTCACGGTTAATCTCGCAGAGGCCATAAACAGCTTCCTCGATAAACTGCGGAGCCTTATGCTCGATTCCGTACCACTTCTCATATTTTTTCACATCTTTAATACGGAAATCTGCGCTTAAGTCGATCACCTTACATTTGGAAAGGATTTCTTCATTAATAAGGGATGCACAAAGGCCCTGTGGTGTTGCGGTAAAGATCACATCCACCTCATCTGCAAGTGCAGCCATGTTGTCATCCATACATTTGGCATCCACCAGCCTGAAAAAATTCTGATAAATATCTGCATACTGCTGATCTATGTAGCTTCGGGAGCCGAACCATTTGATCTCAACGTCCTTGTGTCCAAGAAGAAGTCTTACGATCTCATTTCCTGCGTATCCTGTCGCACCGATAATTCCTGCTTTAATCATCTTTCACATTCCTCCTCTGCCGTTTTTCTACGGCTTTATACACCCTGCAGAAGCGCTTGCTATTCTTATTTATGCCTCTTTTTTATGTCTTCTGATATCTGAATCTTCTGCACAGGTCAGACGGACATCTTAAACCTGTCTGTACTGCCAGCTCATATGTCCATCTTATCAATGGATAGATTATACATCTTCTCTGCATATTATGCAATAGTCATTTTCTTTGATTTTTCACGGTCTTTTCTGTTTTTCCTGTATTTTCTTATAATACCGCCTACTTTTAGATGTATTTTTATGCAAATTTTTTTTCATATTTTTCAAATTATCTCTTGCATATTTATAAAATCTGGTGTATATTAAGCCATGTCGACAGGACAGCCGAAAATTTTGTTTTGTTGTACATGAATATTTATTCACTCTGGTAAAGTTATAAAACAGCATAATTTTTTTCCAGATAACGTAAAAAAATTCACCGTCCCGGAAATGTCCGGAGCGATACAAAATCAAAAAAATCCCAGGAGGACATATATTATGAAAGAAAAAGTTGTTTTAGCGTATTCCGGTGGTCTTGATACCACAGCCCTGATCCCGTGGCTGAAAGAAACCTTTGATTATGACGTTGTCTGCTGCTGTGTAAACTGCGGACAGGGAAACGAGCTGGACGGTCTTGAAGAGAGAGCAAAAATGTCCGGTGCTTCCAAATTATATATCGAGGATATCGTCGATGAGTTCTGCGATGACTTCATCATGCCGTGTGTAGAGGCTGGTGCTGTATACGAGCATTCCTATCTTCTCGGAACTTCCATGGCTCGTCCGGTCATTGCCAAGAAGCTGGTTGAGATCGCACGTAAAGAGGGTGCCGTTGCTATCTGCCACGGTGCTACCGGTAAAGGAAATGACCAGATCCGTTTCGAACTTGGCATCAAGGCTCTCGCTCCGGACATCAAGATCATTGCTCCATGGCGTATGACAGATCTGTGGACCATGCAGTCCCGTGAAGATGAGATTGAGTTCTGTAAGGCTCATGGCATCACTCTTCCATTTGATGCAAGCCACAGCTACAGCCGTGACAGAAACCTCTGGCACATCAGCCATGAGGGACTTGAGCTTGAGGATCCATCCCAGGCTCCGAACTATGATGACATGCTTGTATTAAGTGTAACACCTGAGAAGGCTCCGGATAAAGAAACTGAGATCACCATGACATTCGAGCAGGGTGTTCCGAAAACACTCAACGGAAAAGCAATGAAGGTTTCCGAGATCATCACAGAGCTGAACAAGCTTGGCGGTGAGAACGGCATCGGTATCGTTGATATTGTTGAGAACCGTGTTGTTGGTATGAAATCCCGTGGCGTTTATGAAACTCCTGGCGGAACGATCCTGATGGCAGCACATGACCAGCTTGAGGAGCTGATCCTTGACCGTGAGACAATGGAAGCCAAGAAAAAGCTTGGCAGCCAGTTTGCACAGGTTGTTTACGAAGGAAAATGGTACACACCTCTCCGTGAGGCTATCCAGGCATTTGTTGAGTCCACTCAGAAATATGTTACCGGTGAGGTTAAATTCAAGCTTTACAAAGGAAACATCATCAAGAATGGTACAACCTCTCCGTACAGCCTTTACAATGAGTCTCTTGCTTCCTTCACAACCGGTGATATGTATGATCATCATGATGCAGACGGATTCATCACTCTGTTCGGTCTGCCGCTGAAGGTTCGTGCCATGAAGCTTGCAGAAGTTAAGAATAACCAGAATCAGAACTAATTTTGTTGGACATTGTTCCGACAGATCATAAGAATGCCCCGGGAAGCTATATAAGTTCCCCGGGGTCTTTTGTTATATACTGCTTTGATCACATAATACCTAATAAACGAAAGGATTTTTTATCATGAACTCACAGAAAATGCCTCTGAAAAATTCTCTCTGCCTGCTTCTGGCCGCAACGATCTGGGGAATCGCCTTTGTTGCCCAGAGTGTCGGCATGGAATATGTCGGCCCCTTCACCTTCAACGGCGTCCGTTCCCTGATCGGCGCCGCTGTCCTGGTTCCGGTGCTCTTTATCCTGAACCGTTCCGGAAATAAATCCTCTGCTGCCACAGACTCCGCAATACCGGAATCCTCATCAACCCCTTCAGAAAAAGCTGTATCCCCCACGCCATATAACAGCCGTGACCTGTGGCTGGGCGGCATTGCCTGCGGATTTGCTCTTTTTGCTGCCAGCAGCTTCCAGCAGTTTGGTATCCAGTACACAACAGTAGGAAAAGCCGGCTTCATCACCGCCTGCTACATTGTCATCGTCCCGATCATCGGAATTTTCCTGAAAAAGAAATGCAGTCCCTTTATATGGGCAGCCGTTGTCATGGCACTGGTCGGACTTTATCTTCTCTGCATCACAGACGGATTTTCCATTGGCCTCGGAGATATTCTGGTGCTGGTATGTGCTTTTCTCTTTTCCCTGCACATTCTGGTGATTGACTATTTTTCCCCGAAGGCAGACGGTGTAAAGCTTTCCTGTATCCAGTTTCTTGTCTGCGGGATCCTGTCCATGATCCCGGCACTTATTCTGGAACATCCGCAGATTTCTTCCATTCTCACTGCCTGGCTGCCGATCCTGTATGCTGGTGTAATGTCCTGCGGTGTTGCCTACACCCTGCAGGTCGTAGGCCAGAAAAATGTGAATCCCACCGTTGCTTCTCTGATCCTTTCTCTTGAATCCTGCATCTCCGTGCTTGCAGGCTGGGTGCTCCTAGATCAGAAGCTTTCCATAAAAGAGCTCCTTGGATGTGTCATCATGTTTGCAGCCATCATCCTGGCACAGCTGCCGGAAAAAGAAAATAAATAAAAAACAGGCAGCCGGTTTGGTATTTTACCTTCCGGCTGCCTGTCTGCATGTTTCTTAGTCTGCTGTTTCTTCCTTCTTAATGAAGTTATTATAATGTGCCTTGATCTTCTCAAAGCTCTCCTGGCTGATGTCGTGCTCCATCTTGCAGGCATCCTCCATTGCGATCTCTGCCGGAACCCCAAGTCCCTCCAGCATCCTGGCAAGAACAATGTGACGCTCATAAATCTGATTGGCGATCTCTGCCCCCTTCTCCAGAAGTGTCACGGTACCGTAACGGTCCATGGCAATATAACCATCCTCACGAAGAAGCTTCATTGCGTGACTGACGCTTGGCTTGGAAACACCAAGTCTGGTCGCAATATCAATAGAACGGACTCCTCCGCCTTTTTTGGATAAAACCAGAATTGACTCAAGATAATCCTCCGCTGACTGTCTGATTTCCATATAAAATCCTCCCTGCAAAAATTTAACTCTATATAGACCCTCTAAAGGGATCTGAATCCCATTCCTTCCCTGTTCTACAGGCGAATATTAACTTTTAATATACCGCTTAAAGGATGTTGTGTCAAGCATTTCGCACATGTTTATCTTGACATTAAAAATAATTTCCCCGATAATAGTAGCTGAACAATATATCTGTTCTATAGCAGCCCGGAATCCTTTCCAGTAGTGCTGTCTTTTGAACAGTAAAGAAAGGAGATTTTTTATGCTCAAAACCCTTCTGGCCCAGGTCAGGGAGTTTAAAAAGGCATCGTTTCTCACGCCTTTTTTCATGATCCTGGAAGTTCTCTTTGAGACTCTGATCCCCCTAGCCATGGCTTCCATCATTGATAAGGGTGTGGAAGCCGGAAATATCGGCCATATCTATCGGATGGGTGCAGTTATGGTAGCTCTTGCCCTGTGCGGACTCTGGTCCGGCGTCATGGGAGGAAAATACGGAGCACTGGCCTCCACAGGCTTTGCCAGAAACCTCCGAAAAGCCATGTACACCAACATCCAGACCTTTTCTTTTTCCAACATCGACAAATACAGCACTGCCGGCCTGATCACCCGTCTTACCACAGATGTGACCAACCTGCAGAACGCCTATCAGATGATCCTTCGTATGTGTACCCGTGCACCGGCCAGTCTGATCTGTGCCATGGTCATGGCATTTCTTATCAATGCAAAGCTTGCAAGCATCTATCTTGTCGCTGTTATCTTCCTCGGTGGCTGTCTGATCTTTATCATGCAGAAGGCCACTGTATACTTCCAGGCCGTGTTCCGTAAATACGATGATCTGAACGCAAGTGTCCAGGAAAACATCGGCGCTGTGCGTGTGGTCAAGGCCTATGTCCGCGAAGGCTACGAGATCAGTAAATTCCAGAAAGCCTGCAACAAAGTATACGAAATGTTCTTAAGTGCTGAGAAGATCGTTGTCATGAACATGCCCCTGATGCAGTTTACCGTTTATGCCTGTATCCTGGGGATCAGCTGGCTCGGTGCCAAAATGATCGTAGGCAGCTCCCTTACTACCGGTGAGCTTATGAGCCTTCTCACCTACTGCATGAACATTCTCATGAGCCTTATGATGCTTTCCATGGTTTTTGTTATGGTGACAATGAGTATTGCCAGCGCAGAGCGTGTTACGGAAGTTATCAATGATACTGCTGACATCACAGATCCGGAGGATCCGGTAACAGATGTCCCGGACGGAAGTATCGTCTTCGATCATGTAAATTTCAGCTATAAGAAAGACAGTCAGGAACCCGTTCTGAAGGATATCAATATCTCGATCCGCTCCGGCGAGACCATAGGGATCATCGGGGGTACCGGAAGTGCAAAATCCAGCCTTGTCAACCTGATCAGCCGTCTTTATGACGTAACGGATGGTTCTGTTTCCGTAGGAGGCATCGACGTCCGTAAATACCATCTGGAATCTCTCAGAAATCAGGTTTCCGTTGTTCTTCAGAAGAATGTACTTTTCTCAGGAACCATTCTGGAAAATCTCCGCTGGGGTGACAAAAATGCCACAGAGGAGGAATGCCGCCGTGCATGCCAGCTTGCCTGTGCCGATGATTTCATCGAAAAAATGCCGGACAAATACAACACCTTCATTGAACAGGGCGGCTCAAATGTTTCCGGAGGCCAGAAGCAGCGTCTCTGTATCGCCCGTGCTCTTCTGAAGAAGCCGAAGATACTGATCCTGGATGACTCCACCAGTGCAGTAGATACTGCCACAGACGCAAGGATCCGCCGTGCTTTTGCTGAGGAAATCCCGGATACCACCAAGCTGATCATCGCACAGCGTGTTTCCAGCATCCAGAATGCGGACCGGATCATCGTTATGGATAACGGGGAGATCAACGGTTTTGGTACCCACGAGGAGCTTCTTAAGACCAATGCCATTTATCAGGAAGTATTTCATTCACAGACCGGCGGTGCCGGTGATTTTGACGAGGGAGGTGAGCCGGCTTGAAAAAACAGAACATGAAAGGCCCGGGCGGTCCTGGTCCAAAGGGTATGGGAACACCGGAACAGCCGGGAAAGCTTCTGGGACGCCTTGCCCGTTATATCTTTAAAAACTACAGTATCCATATCGTGATCGTGGTGATCTGCATTTTTGTCAGTGTTCTTGCCAATGTACAGGGAACCATGTTCATGAAAACCCTGATCGACCAGTACATCACACCTCTTCTCTCAGCAGATACACCGGATTTCGGGCCTCTGGCTGCAGCCATCGCACGTGTGGCATGCTTTTACGCCATTGGTGTTATTGCCACCTATACTTATAACCGTATCATGATCAATGTTTCCCAGGGAACCTTACGTAACCTCCGAAACGATATGTTTGCAACGATGGAAACGCTTCCCATCAAATATTTCGACACTCACGCACACGGCGATATCATGTCCATCTACACCAACGACATTGATACCCTGCGCCAGATGATCAGCCAGAGCTTTCCGCAGCTGCTTTCCAGTGTGATCACCATCGTCAGCGTTCTTGTAAGTATGCTGATCCTGAATGTTCCGCTTACTGTAGTTACCCTGCTTATGGTTGCCATTATGATGACTGCCAGCCGGAAGCTTGCAGGCCTGAGCGGAAAATATTTCCTGGAGCAGCAGACCAACCTTGGTATTGTCAATGGTTATATCGAAGAGATGATGGAGGGTCAGAAGGTGGTCAAGGTCTTCTGCCATGAGGACGAAAGCATCCGGAAATTCGATGAACTGAACGACCAGCTTTTCACCAGCGCAGACAATGCAAACCGTTTCGCCAACATCCTGATGCCGGTAGTCGCACAGCTTGGAAATGTCAGCTATGTGATCTGCGCCATGGTGGGCGGTATCCTTGCCATCAACGGCATCGGCAGCTTCACACTTGGCGGGCTTGCCAGCTTCCTGACCTTCAATAAGAGTTTCAACATGCCTATCAACCAGGTCAGCCAGCAGTTCAACAGTATTGTTATGGCTCTTGCAGGTGCAAAACGTATCTTTGATCTTCTGGATGAAAAGCCGGAAGTGGATGAAGGCTACGTTACTCTCGTCAATGCAAAAGAGGAAAATGGTGTTCTTACCGAATCCAGCAAACGTACCGGCCGCTGGGCATGGAAGCATTTCCACAAAGCTGAGGGTACCACTGATTATATCGAGCTGAAGGGTGATATGGTCCTGGAGGATGTAGACTTTGGTTATAATTCCAACAAAATCGTTCTCCATGACATCAACATGTATGCACAGCCAGGCCAGAAGATCGCTTTTGTAGGCTCTACCGGCGCCGGAAAAACCACCATCACCAATCTTCTGAACCGTTTTTACGACATTCAGAAGGGTAAGATCCGTTATGACGGTATCAACATCACCAAAATCAAAAAAGATGATCTCAGACGCTCCATGGGCATCGTTCTTCAGGATACCAACCTGTTCACAGCAACCGTTATGGAAAATATCCGCTACGGAAATCTGGATGCCACAGATGAGGAGGTTATCGCAGCAGCAAAGCTTGCCAACGCCGACGGTTTCATCCGCAGGCTTCCGCAGGGTTATAATACCCTTCTTCGCGGAAACGGTGCAAACTTAAGTCAGGGCCAGAGGCAGCTTCTCTCCATTGCCCGTGCAGCCGTTGCAGACCCGCCCGTCCTGATCCTGGACGAGGCCACCAGCTCCATTGATACCCGTACCGAAAAGCTTGTACAGGATGGTATGGATAAGCTGATGGAAGGCAGGACGACCTTTGTGATCGCCCACAGACTTTCCACAGTACGCAACAGTGACTGCATCATGGTCCTGGAGCAGGGACGCATCATCGAGCGTGGTTCCCACGAGGAACTGCTTGCACAGAAGGGCCGGTATTATCAGCTGTATAACGGCTGATCCAGGCTCACAGTTATTTTCGATCTAAAATATTCAATACCAAAAACATGCAGGGTGTATCTTTTCTGATAGTCCTGCATGTTTTTTTATGCTATAATCCTTGATTGAAATCTATTTTTCCGGAAAGGAGTCTCCGTATTTTTATATATGAAACAGACTGAAGAATATTACTACGGCAGAATGCCGAAAGATAAACAAAACGTGTACCGTGCAATGCTTCACGGGCTTATGGAGCTTTCTGATGAGTTCCTGATCCCTCAGGTACCAACCACCGATGGAAACTGGCTCTATGATGTATTTTTCCAGCTTCGTCTTGATCACCCGGAGATTTTCTGGGCTGTGGGGTTTAAATACCGTTATTACAAGGACTCGCCAAATCTGATACTGATCCCTGAATACATCTTCGACAAAAATAAAATCCGGGAGCATCAGAAAGCCATGGGCGCGCGCGTAGACAAGCTCGTGCGCCCCGCCATGAAGTTTTCCGAGTGGGATAAGGAAAAATATGTCCATGACTTCATCTGCGAAAATATCCGCTACGACAAGCTGAAAAAGCCATATTCCCACGAGATCATCGGGCCTCTGGGCCATGGTGTCGGTGTCTGCGAGGGAATCGCCAAATCCGTAAAGGTTCTCTGTGATGCCCTTGGTGTATGGTGTATTATCGCCATCTGTGGGAACAATCCGGAAAAAGGGATCAAATACCGTCATACCTGGAACATCGTCCGGATCAACGGACAGTACTATCATCTGGATGCCACCTTCGATAATACTCTGGGCAAAAACGAAGACGGCTCAACCAGTATCCGTTACGATTATTTTAATCTGGATGACAAAAACATCTTTCGTGACCATGAACCACTGATCGCTCCGGCACCTCCCTGCCCGGATGGAAACCACTTTTATTACCGTGAGAAAAAGCTATCCTTCACCAAATTGGAAGACGTATACAAACGTGCCCTCCAGGCCGCAAAAAAAGGCCGCGAATTCACCTTCCACTGGCGAGGCGGATATCTCACCCGTGAAGTCCTCGCAGACCTTGTAGATCAGATCCAGGCCGCAGGAAAGACACGGGACAAAAAAGCCATCATCACACTCAACTGGCCTCAGGCTGTACTGCGATTTCATTTTGCGGAACAGCAGGCGGAAGGGAAGGTGTTTATTGAGGAAGTGAATGAAGGGGAGAAACTGTAACGTCATTTAAGAAATTCGATAGAGTCAAAATGCCACATATCATTATGCATATGTGGCATTTTTCTGTGAATATAATTCTAAAAATTAAAAGACTTTCCATAAATCAGATTTATAGAAAGCCTCTTAAGCACTGCGGATAACAGGACTTGAACCTGCACGGTTGCCCACTGGTACCTAAAACCAGCGCGTCTGCCAATTCCGCCATATCCGCATATTCAATTATATTTTCATCCTGTCTGATGATAAAAAAATAACGGAAAGCAAATGCTTTCCGCTAATGAGGCATCGGGGATTCGAACCCCGGACAACTTGATTAAAAGTCAAGTGCTCTACCGACTGAGCTAATACCCCATAAAAAGGACTGGGCTAGCTGGATTCGAACCAGCGAATGCAGCAGTCAAAGTGCTGTGCCTTACCGCTTGGCGATAGCCCAATGGGCGAAGGGTGGATACAGGGATTCGAACCCTGGGCCTCCAGAGCCACAATCTGGCGCGCTAACCAACTGCGCTATACCCACCACAACGTGCCTGAAGGGATTCGAACCCCCGACCCACGGCTTAGAAGGCCGTTGCTCTATCCAGCTGAGCTACAGACACATACTCTCTTCTCAGAGAAGCGGGTGATGGGAATCGAACCCACGTATCCAGCTTGGAAGGCTGGTGTTCTACCATTGAACTACACCCGCATGCTTGCGGTAATAAGTTTACAGCAGTCGGGGTGACAGGATTCGAACCTGCGGCCTCCTGGTCCCAAACCAGGCGCTCTAGCCAAGCTGAGCCACACCCCGATGTACCATTTACTTATGGTTTTTATTAAGTTGTTGTCGTCTTCGTTTGTGTTTCGTTTTCGTTTCCTGCCTGACGACAAGTGATATTATATTATAGCAATCTACAAATGTCAACACCTTTTTTGAATTTTTTTAAAAAAACTTTTTTTCACGTTTTTTCCGCCTATTTAAAGGTTTTCTTGTCATTTGCGACTGGCTTATGGTATCATGAAACCATAATTAAAGTCAAGAAAAAAAGCAAATAATAAGGAGATGTTTTTACATGGATATAAAATTATTTCAGCAGAAGCTTAATGACATCTGTGCCATCGCTGAGGAAAACAATAAGCAGCTCTCCCAGCAGCAGATCCGTGACCATTTCGATGAATCGGATCTGAGCACTTCACAGCTTGTAAAGATCCTGCAGTATCTCAAATTAAAAGGGATCACCATCGAAGGCGCCGATGAAGGCACCGGTGCTGCCAGAGCAGATGCTGTTTCATCCGAATCCAGCGACAAAGAAGAGCTTCCGGGTACCCGTGCTGCTCTTACTGCCGAGGAACAGGCTTATCTCAGTGACTATATGGAAAGCTTTTCCCCGGAAGGACTTGATCCGGATGATCTTGCGTCCCTCTTTCAGGCCTTTGCAAAGGGTGACACTGCTGCTGAAGGTGCACTGACACAGTTCTACATGGCTCAGGCAGCCCAGATGGCCGCTGAACTGAACTGTGAGGAAATCCACCTGGCCGATCTCATTCAGGAGGCAAATCTGGCCCTTCTGGCGTCTCTCAAAGAGACTGACCCACAGGAGAAAAACGATGCCTGGATGCGTGGTCGTATCCGCAGTGGGATCCTTCATGCCATTGAGGAACAGACACAACAGAAATTCCGTGACGACTATCTGGTATCCAAGGTAGAAAACCTGGAGGCTGCGGTTAAAGAACTCACAGACGATGATGACGCCACCAAATTCACCATTGATGAGCTTGCCGTGATCCTGGATATGAATGTGGATGAGATCCGGGATGTACTTCGCCTTACTGGAGATGATAAATAAAGTTTTCTTCATATTCTTCACAAAAACGGGTCTGACATAGCTTGTCAGACCCGTAATCTTAATATTCTTTATGCTTTTTCTTCCCGTTTCAGCTCCGCCGGTTCTGCCAGATGGATCTTTCCTTCCCGAAATATGTGGATAAATACCTCCGCCATATCCGGATCGAACTGTTTTCCTTCCTCTTCTCTTATGATCCGAAGAGCTTTTTCCACTGGCATCAGTTCCTTATAACAACGTTTGGATGTCATGGCATCAAAGGAATCTGCGATGCAGAGGATCCTTGCAGATGCCGGGATATCTTCTCCCGCGATCCTCCTTGGATAGCCGTTTCCGTCATAACGTTCGTGATGACCGATAACCGCAGGGATAACATAATCCAGCGACGGAAGGTGACGGATGATCCCGATGGACGCCTCCACATGACCTTTCATGATCTCATACTCTTCATCCGTAAGCTTGCCTTCCTTGTTCAGGATATGCTCCGGGATCCCGATCTTTCCAACATCATGAAGAAGCGCCGCCTGACGGATGATCTCCACCATTTCCGTTGTATAGTTCAGCGCCTTCGCAAGACTTGTTGCGTAATAAGCCACATTGTTGGAATGTCCGAAGGTATAATGATCTTTGGTATCAATGGCTGCAGTCAGCGCATAGATCGTGGATTCATAGGACTGATAAATATGTTCATGATCGGATTTCTTACCCGCATTTTCTTCATCCAGGCTTTCCTTCAGCATGGTGTCAAAAATCTCGATGCCATTTTTACCGCTGCGCTTTACATGATATACTGCCAGGTCCGCATTATCCAAGAGCTCCTTTGCTGAGCGTGCCGCATAAGGCGCCGCACTGATCCCCACGCTTACCGTAAGGATCTTCAGCTTGTAGTCTGCAGAATCGTTGCGCATATGCAGGATCTGCTTCTGTATGGATTCTGCCAGATTTCTGGCGGAAAAAATATCGTAATTTGGCATCAGGACCGCAAATTCCTTGGCACTGTGACGTGCCACATATCCCTGTTCTCCCACACTTGCCTGGATGATATCTGCCACCTTTCGAAGTGCAACATCTCCCTGCTGATTTCCGTACAGCTGATTGTACAGCTTGAAATCATCAATATTGAACAGGATCAGTGCAAGCGAACCCTCTTTATTTTTTTCGTATTCCTCATCCAGGATCTCATAAAAATATTTCCGGTTCAGAAGGCCCGTCAGTTCATCGGTCCTTGCCTCAGTCCATGCCGCCTCATAAAGTCTGGCATTTTTGATGGCAATGGAAGCTACCGAACTGACCGAAGACAGCATGGCCAGATCATTATGGTTCAGATTTCTGTGTCCGTCACCGGAAATCGCAATAATCCCGGCCAGATCATCATTCTGGCGAAGACCTGCACAGTATTCGATACCCAGCTCTGAAAACATATGTTTTTCCGACTCCCACATGGATTTGTAGGCTGTGGAAGAACGAAAATCCCGGATCACCACACAGTCCTCATTTCTGGTAAGCCAGGTGACCACCGGATTATCCGCTTTCAGTGAAAAGGTCAGATCGTTCAACGGACGGTTGCTGTAAACAGCCTGATATTCCCCTGATTTTTTGTCTCTCAGACAAATATAGATCCGTCCTGCATTGGTAGTTTCCTTCAACACATTTACCGTATTGCGCAGGATCTCTCCTACCCGGAGTGTCCTGGATACTGACTGGCTAAAATCTTTCAGCTCCTGAGACTGCTGGATCTCTTTTTTGATAAAAACATTGTTCATCAGACATTTCCACAGCACTGTGACCAGCCATGCAGATATAAGAAAAACGAAAGAAAAGATCAGCACATGATACTCACTGGCTGCAGGGAGCAGCATTCGGATATAACTCATCAGGTACGGTGAAAGATTGATAAACAGTACTACCGTCAGGACCACGCCCACACCAAAGCAAACCCCATCTGACGCAAGACGGCGCATCTGGAACAGCCGTCTTCTGGTCAGTGCATAAAGCATCAGGACAGCATTGATCAGACCGCTGACAATATCGATGGGGAATCCGGAAAATACCGGCACTGCCAGCGCAAGGTTTCCCACAAAAATGATCAGTATCCCCACAAGGATCGGTTCGATCTGTTTGCGGTATCCGGGATGTCTCCGGCATCCGCGGTACATGGTGATAAAGATCTGAATAATGGTGATTCCTGCCACCACAAAGAACAGAAGGAACCAGGGTGTGATCTTATAAACAAAATGCGCACCACCGTTTTTACGGATCAGATCCGGCCAGCGCAGGATGATCCCGCCCGGGATGTTGATTGCAAAAAGCAGCAGCATCAAAAGCAATGGGATCTTGCTTTTTCTGCCCATACGCACTCCCATGAATTCACTGATGAACACATAGTAAAAATATGGCAGAAACAGGATTCCGGCCAGAGACACATAATACCACAGGATGTAAGAGGGTCCTGCCTCCATACGCATCAGAAAAGAGCCCAACGTCCAGCAGAGCATTCCTCCCAGCACACACATGAAACTGTTGATGATCCGGCTGCGCTTACCAGCCAGAAGAGTCAGTATCATAAATGTATAGAAAAAAACTGAAATGATTGAAAATGATATATAGCTTTCCATAGTTACTTCCTCATATTCCCGAATCCGATTTCATCCTGCAGTCTCAAAAGTTCCGCCACCTCATAATAAGGAGTGCTCATATGCCGTGGTTTCCGTCCTTTTCTGGACTCATACAGATGAAAGGTACCACAGCGCAGGATGGTCACCACAAGGGGATCCATTCCCAGGATTTTCTTCAGATCCCGGTAATCCTGATCGATATATTTGAAATACGTGGTCAGAAGTTCTTTCAGAATATCCGTGCTCATAGCCTGATACATCAGCGCTTCTTTTTTTACTTCTATATAAAGATGCAGATATGGGCGTTTTTTCTCATTATATTCTTTCACTGCGATCCAATCCGTAACCGGCTGCCCGGACAGCTGGATCACACTTTTGATACCATTTTCCGAAATCCTGGTAAAGCCTGCGATATCAATGATCCACGGAACACGGTCTATGTACTCAAATCTTGGGATCTGTGTCCGATCCTCCTGGTTGGTAAGACCCACGCATCGATACATATCTCCCACACGGTACCTGGCAAAGGCTCCGCCCTTCAACACAGTGATCACAAGCTCATATTTCTCCCCGGGAACAACCTCATCCATAAGATAGGTCGGAGGAGTGAACGTGGGATCCTCATAATTATGGAGCATATCCTTTTCGGTGATAAATTCATAAAAGCAGGTATCCGGGAAAAAGTACATTCCGTTCCTGGTCCAGGTCTCGGTTCCTATAATGGAAGGTTCCGTTCCTGCAAAAAGCTCCATGGGCCGAACTCCCCACATTTCCTCCAGATCATCCTTATAGCACTGGTTGTCGGTTCCTGCCACCATAAATCCCTTCAGGTGAAAAAGGTCTTTCGGAAGAAGCTCCCGTTTCTCCTTCTTACAGATCTTTTTGGCATTCAGGATCCTTTTCAGCATCTTTGGTTTATACTGCAGAAGTTCCGAAAAGGAGGTTTTGCTTTTTCCTGATGATACGCTTCCGGTGAGGCTCTGGCTTACTGCATAGGCCACACTTCCAAGTCCGAAGAAAAATTCCACGTCCTGTTTCATGGCCATCTTGAAGCCCTCTTTGTTCCGCTCACCAAAGCTCATATTTACCGCATCTTCCACTTCCGGAAGAAAACGGATGTCGATATCTTCTTTCAGCGCCAGTGGAAAAAGGCCGGTAGCAAAAGGCAACGGTGCCAGTCCGTAAAGGATCTTGTCCGTTTCCTCCACATCAAATTTGCCCTTTTCACGGCTTGTAGCTAATATGAGGCAGGCAACTACATTGTTCCTGTAGGTATCCAGCATACTTCTTGTGTATGGTGCTACCTTTATCGGATGGCGTCCGCCTTCCCAGGTCGTCTGTATCCAGATGATCGGATTCCCCGGAAGAGTTTCACTTCTCTTCTGGAGGAGCATATCCGCATAATCCTCATAAGTGGTAAGAGGTACCAGCCGACGGAACTCGTCGATCCCGGACGGTCTCCTGCCCTTCAGAATGCTTTTGCCCAGTTCACAGTCTGACCAGAGCTGGATCTGCTCTTCCATCAGACGATTCTGGATCTTCATGTAATCCTGCATTGTCAGATCAAGAAATCCGCAATATTCTTTCCAGATAGCATCATACTGCTGTTTTCGAAGCTTTTCGCCAAGACTCACCGCCTTTTCCCCCCTTTTCGCCATGTTTTTATGCAGGCAGCTGTACTGTTTCGGTCTGGGATCAGAAAGGGAGTTGTCTGCTGATACGCTCCGTAATTACTGAATGTTTCCGGAAACACGATCCTGTCCTGGTAAAAAATGTACAATATGTTCCACACAATAAGGACCCCAAAAGCCCCCATTGCCTTCCCGGATCCCAGAAATCCGGCCAGGCAAAAATAAAATCCGGCGAACCACAGAACGCCAGGATGTCGGCAGAGTGCATAAACACCCTCTGTATAGGCCAGCCTTTCATGATTTTCTTTGACATATGTCTCATCAAAGGGCAGCGCAAAAAACAATGTATAGATCAACAGTCCCAGAAACAGGATCGCTGCTGTCAGAAAAACAGCAGAAATAAAAAAAGAACTTCCCCGCCGCGGCCAGCAGCTCCGGATCACCAGACCTGTTGACACTGCGATCAGGAAACATCCTATGCTAAAAAACGGATGAAGAAAGCTTTTTTTCAATCGGATACTGTTATGATCATACAGGAAGCAGCATAAAAAGCCGATACTCCCTATAATAACCGCAGTCATGCGTATTTTCCCCCTTCATTTATGTAAAGCGGACCTTCTCATTCCGCTCTGCTGCATTCTCAGGAACGAGACCCATTCATGGTCAGTACCCTAAAGAATGCTCTATATTACTAAAAAAAACTACTTGTTCATTATATAGCACATAGCTGACTTTCGCAATCGTTTTTGACTAATATATGCTGAATATTGGCACAAATTTTATCAATTATGACAGTTTATTTGTTTTTTCTGCCGGAATCAGAGGTAACGGATCTCTACGTGCATTTCGCCCTTTCCATCTGTCTCCATTACTGCATAGCTTGGACGGCGTCCCCGTTGTCTGGGATAAGCCAGACTTCCGGGATTTACCAGAAGCACACCTGCTTCCTTTTCAACAACCGGTACGTGGATATGTCCGAAAAAAGCCGCATTGCATCCCCTTGAGCGGGCAGCTTCTGCCAGCTGATCAAAGGCCATGGATACACCGTAGTAATGACCGTGAGTTACCAGAATCTTATTTCCCTCGACCTCGATCACATCTTCTCTCGGAAGATCCGAGAAAAAATCATTATTTCCGGACACAATACTGCAGGGACATTCTGCAAGGGCTTCGATATAAAATTCTCTGCCTTCCACATCTCCGCAATGTACCAGCATGTCAAAAGGAGCCTCCCGATTTATCGCGATCTCCAGGTTTTCATCTCTTCCGTGAGTATCGCTTACGATCAGCACCTTCATACAAGCTCTTCCTTTATAAGGCAAAGAGCTTTTCCACGATGGCTGATCCTGTTCTTTTCTTCCATGGAAAGCTCTGCGGAAGTACAACCATATTCCGGAAGATAAAAGATCGGGTCATAGCCAAAGCCATTCTCCCCTTTTTCCTCGTAGCCGATGCGGCCTTCCATGGCAGCACGGACTGTCTTTCTTCTGCCATCCGGGAAAGCTGCCGCAATAGCACATACAAAACGTGCAGTACGTTTCTCATCAGGTACACCTTCCAGACGCTGGATCAGGTTTGCGTTTTTAATATGATAAGAAGTATCCTCACCCATATAGCGTGCGGAATAGATTCCCGGCTCTTTGTTCAGATAGTCGATCTCCAGACCGGAATCATCTGCCAGAACGATCTCGCCGGTCATTTTACTGATTGCTTCTGCCTTGATCATGGCATTTTCTTCAAAGCTTTTTCCATTTTCATCAATATCCGCATGGATCCCGGCATCCTTCAGGGAAAGGATCTCCAGAGAAGGATCCGCAAGTATCTTTCGGATCTCCTTCATTTTATCCTCATTTCCGGTAGCAAAAATGATCTTTTTCATTCTTTAATACTTCCTTTCTTCGGCGGACGTGGTCCAAGAAACTGGTAATAGTAGGTTTTCATCATTCCGTTATAGATCTTACGGTTTTTATCTGCCTTTCGGCCGATGTCATTCTCTGCCTTGTCATAGGCAGTGATCAGATACATGGACCAGCGATCCAGCCCCTTATAGCTTTCACCGATCTCACGGTACAGTGCAGGGAGATTGGATTTTTCTTCGATCCGCTCACCATATGGCGGATTTGTCACGATAAAACCAAAGGGTTTGGAATGGCGGAGTTCACTGACCGGGCGCTGCTGGAAATGGATCAGTCTGTCCACTCCTGCCATTTTTGCGTTGGCGCGTGCTGCCTTGATGGCAGCTGCATCGATATCAAAGCCCTGGATATCGGTTTCAATATCAAGATTTACACGTTCTCTGGCTTCTTCTCTTGCATCCTCCCAGCATTCCTTCGGGATCAGATGCTCCCAGCTCTCGGCCAGAAAATGACGGTTCAGTCCCGGCGCCATATCCGCTGCCATCATTGCCGCCTCAATAGGAAAGGTGCCGCTTCCGCAGAACGGATCGACAAGAATACGGTCCTTTTTCCAGGGAGTGAGCATCAAAAGAGCACTGGCAAGCGTCTCGGTGATAGGTGCCTTGACAGTCATCTGGCGATACCCTCTCTTATGGAGGGATACTCCTGAAGTGTCGATTCCGATCAGAGCTACGTCTTTCATAAAGGCCACACGGATAGGAAATTCCGGACCGTCTTCCGGAAACCAGGAAATCCCGTAGATGCCTTTGAGACGCTCTACAATGGCTTTTTTCATAATGGACTGGATATCAGATGGACTGAAAAGCTTACTTTTGATGGAGTTTGCCTTGGCTACCCAGAATTTACCGTTTTTCGGTATGTAATTCTCCCATGGGAGAGCCTTGGTCTTTTCAAAAAGCTCATCAAAAGTCTCGGCCTTTACTTCGCCTATTTTCAGAAGCACACGTTCTGTGGTACGAAGGAACAGATTGGCGTCTGCCACACCCTGGGCATCAGCCTCAAAGGTTACTCTTCCGTCTTCCACCCTGGTCACTTCATAGCCAAGATCCAGTATTTCACGCTTCAGCACCGCCTCTGTTCCAAAATGACAGGGCGCCGTTAATTCCCACAGATTCATAAAGTGATCTCCCGTACTGTATTTCCTTCAAAATCTTTAATGGTAAAAATTCCGTTCTCAAGAATTGCATAGGTCGGCGGGTTACCTTCCTTTGGAATGGATACGGAACCTGGGTTCAGAAGGATATAATTCCCCATATTTTCTGCCTTCAGCACATGTGTATGGCCGTGGATCAGAATGTCTCCGTCCATCATCGGCGGAAGATTATCCTTATTATAGATATGACCGTGTGTGGCGTACATCGTTTTTCCTTCGATGGCAAGGATACAGTAATCTGCCATAACCGGGAAGTCCAGGACCATCTGATCCACCTCTGCCTCACAGTTTCCGCGTACTGCATAGATCTGGTTTTTTCTCTCATTTAAAAGGCGGATGACTTCCTTTGGTGCGTATTCCTTCGGAAGGTCATTTCTTGGTCCGTGATAAAGCAGATCTCCCAGAAGCACCAGTCTCTCCGCCTTCTCCTTGTCATATGCTTCCAGCATTTTCCGGCAGTAATATGCCGAACCATGTACATCGGACGCAAACATATATTTCATAATCTTTTCTCCTTGTAATTTGTGTTGGTTTTTATCTCTGTTCTTTACATTATCATGATTTCCTTTAAAATACAAGATTTGTTACAGATATGCATTCGCAATCTGATTTGATATTGTCCGCTTTTTTTATCCGCGCACAAGATTTCTCCCTCTGTAGGCTGCAAATCCACCAATCACGGACCTGGTACGACAGCCCTGTCTTGCCAGGCTCCGGGCAGCCTGCATGCTGGCGCCGCCGCGGTCGCAGTAAAATATCAGCAGCTTATCTTTGGGAAAACGATATTTCTGATCCTGTTTTTTCTCAAGATATTCCTCCAGCTCTCTGTATGGAATATTTACCGCGTTCCGGACATGTCCCCTTCTGTAGGCGGCAGGATCCCGGAGATCTATGATAACAGCGTCGCTGCGCTCCACATAATAATCCAGCATTTTTGCAGAGATAGTTTCGATCTGAAACATGGAAAAAATCTCCTCTTTTTGGTATATTATATGGAAGCTTCCGGGTGAATGTTCCCTTATATGTATTTAAGCGGGAAAAGCCATCTCTGACTTTTCCCGCTTTTCTTATCCTTTAATATCTGTCAGAGCCTCTGTCCTTCTCAGAATCATATTCATCGGAAATTTTGTTTCCGTAGCTGCTTTTGGAACTGTTTCTGGAAGAATTTCCCGAACTGTTCTTAGAGCTGTTTTTTCCGCAATTTCTGGAAGCACTTTCCCCGTGATTTTTTCCTGCATAATTAGACTCATTTCTGTCTGTTTCGTAATTTTTCGCCATTTGAATTACCTCCTGATGAAGTTGATTTTACGGCTTTCCGAAGCTTTCTGCCGCTTTTTATTACAGGAAATAGTATCCCAAAAAGTTTGGAGATTATTCGCCAAAATCATATTGCTTTTTTTTCCAGTTTATATTATAATCATTCTTGTAAAAAGAATTTACCCTTCAAAAATTTTTTTTACATAACCCCTTATTTAATTATTTATACTCCCCTCGAAACACCCGGTAGCTCCCCTACCGGGTGTTTCTCTATACAAAAACAAGCCGCCGGATGACGATCACAGTTGCTCCGGCAGCTTGTTTTTTTATCCGTTGATCGGATTTACATGCACCATACAGTGCTTTACATCTTTGAATTTATTCTCGATCGTATGATGTACATTTTCCGCAATATCATGTGCATCAAAAAGGGAAATATTTCCATCTGCTGCGATCTCGATATCCACATACATCTTGGATCCGAAAAGACGGGTTTTAAGAAGGTCTACTCTTCGGACGCCCGGTACCTTGAGGATTTCTCTCTTCATAGATTCCTCCGTTTTTGCATCACAGGAATGATCTACCATCTTGTCAATGGCATCCCTGAAAATGTCGATTGATGCCTTGGCGATCATAACGCAGATCACGATACTGGCGATCGGGTCCAGGATCGGGTATCCCAGTCTTGCTCCTAAAATACCGACAAACGCTCCGATAGAGGAAAGTGCATCTGAACGATGGTGCCATGCATCTGCCATCAGGGCTCCTGAATTGATCTTCTTTGCGGCACCTCTTGTATACCAGAACATCCACTCTTTTACCACAATGGATACCACTGCTGCAATCAGTGCAAGTGTTCCCGGAATGGCAATGGTTCCGCCGGATGTGCTTTTTACGATATCACGGGCACCGGTAATTCCGATCCCGAGACCAGTGACAAGCAGCATTCCTGCAAGGACAATGGAAGAAACACACTCCATTCTTTCATGTCCGTACTGGTGCTCTTTGTCTGATTTCTTTGTAGAAAGACGGACACCGATGATTACGATGAAGGTGCTTCCCACATCTGATGCAGAATGAATGGCATCCGAGATCATCGCTCCTGAATGTGCCACAATACCTGCGATCAGTTTAAATACAGATAATAAAAGGTTTACCAGAATACTGATCCCGGATACCTTCATTGCTGTCTGCTGTTCCCATGAAGCTGTTTTTTCTGTATCATGTATAATTGTTTTGTTTTCTGTGTGTTCCATAAACAGAATCTCCTTTTAAATATATGATCAGGTTCTTCTTATGGCACAACATTTTCCGTGAAAAAACCGGCGGTTCCTTCACTACTCGCTGCAGTGCGATTTTCCGCCGGTGTTCTTTCTTTTCTGTATAGGGATATCCCAGCTTCTACCTTCTGTTCCATCCATATTTTGCAGTAAAAAAGACATACCTGCGAAACATACACTGTCCCGCAGATATGTCTGAAAGCAAAGTCACATTCCATATCCGCTGCCGCTTCCTGCGGCCCGGCCCCATGCCTTCGATAAATATTTTCGATTCCGAAAAGCATCGCCTGCTCAGTTTGTACTGTTGATCTCGCATCCTGTTCGAATGTAATGCAGTGCAAAGAGAATTTTTACAGTCTTACGGGTCTCCCGCTTAACTTCTCAGAAAGGATACACCATATGTCCTCTGTTAGTCAAGCCAAAGTTTTTTATTTTACAGGTAGATATCTTCAACTTTCTGTTTATTCCATGTCTGGAAACATGCTTCGCACTGCACAGTTCTATATCAAATAATAGATCCTCAGTTGTTTGTCAAAAAACCGGGAGCGGATAAATCCGCTCCCGGTTAAGTCTACGATCTGTATTCAGTTGGAATGACTGATTATGCCTGCGGGCCGGCTGCAACGAGTGCTTTACCAGCTGCATTTCCTTCATATTTAGCAAAGTTCTTAACGAATCTTGCAGCAAGATCTTTAGCCTTTGTCTCCCACTCTGCAGCATCTGCATATGTGTCACGTGGGTCAAGGATTGCAGGATCTACGCCCGGAAGCTCTGTCGGAACCTCGAAGTTGAAGAATGGGATTTTCTTTGTCGGAGCTTTAAGGATAGATCCGTCAAGGATAGCATCGATGATACCACGAGTATCTTTGATGGAGATACGTTTTCCAGTTCCATTCCAACCTGTGTTAACGAGGTATGCTTTCGCACCGCTCTTCTCCATTCTCTTAACGAGCTCCTCAGCATATTTTGTCGGATGAAGCTCAAGGAATGCCTGTCCGAAGCATGCGGAGAATGTAGGAGTAGGCTCTGTGATTCCACGCTCTGTACCAGCAAGTTTAGCTGTGAATCCGGAAAGGAAGTAGTACTGTGTCTGCTCCGGTGTCAGGATAGATACTGGAGGAAGTACGCCGAATGCATCTGCGGACAGGAAGATAACCTCTTTCGCTGCCGGTGCAGAAGATACAGGGCGAACAATGTTCTCGATGTGGTTGATCGGGTAGGAAACACGTGTGTTCTCTGTTACGCTCTTGTCAGCGAAGTCGATCTTGCCCTCAGCATCAAGTGTTACGTTCTCAAGAAGAGCGTTTCTCTTGATCGCATTGTAGATGTCCGGCTCAGACTCTTTGTCAAGGTTGATAACCTTAGCGTAGCATCCACCCTCGAAGTTGAATACTCCGTTGTCATCCCAGCCATGCTCGTCATCACCGATCAGAAGACGCTTAGGATCTGTGGAAAGTGTTGTCTTACCTGTTCCGGAAAGACCGAAGAAGATTGCTGTGTTCTCTCCGTTAAGGTCTGTGTTTGCAGAGCAGTGCATGGAAGCGATGCCCTTCAGCGGCAGATAGTAGTTCATCATGGAGAACATACCTTTCTTCATCTCTCCGCCGTACCATGTATTAACGATAACCTGCTCACGGCTTGTAATGTTGAACATTACAGCTGTCTCAGAGTTAAGTCCTAATTCTTTGTAGTTCTCAACTTTAGCCTTGGATGCGTTGTAAACAACGAAATCCGGCTCAAAGTTCTCAAGCTCCTCAGCTGTCGGCTGAATGAACATGTTTGTTACGAAGTGTGCCTGCCATGCAACCTCAACGATGAAACGGATAGCCATACGTGTGTCTTTGTTAGCTCCGCAGAATGCATCTACTACGAAAAGTTTCTTGTTGGAAAGCTCCTTCTTGGCAAGATCTTTAACTGCATTCCATGCTTCCTGAGTTGCCGGATGGTTATCGTTCTTGTACTCATCGGATGTCCACCAAACTGTGTCCTTGGAGTTCTCATCCATAACGATATATTTGTCTTTAGGGGAACGTCCTGTGTAGATACCTGTCATTACATTGACAGCACCAAGCTCACTGACCTGACCCTTCTCAAATCCTTCAAGCTCCGGTTTGGTCTCTTCCTCAAATAATGTCTCGTAGGAAGGATTGTACACGATCTCAGTTGTTCCGGTAATACCATACTTTGTTAAATCGATTTTTGCCATCTTAACATTTACCTCTCTTCTTTAATAGTAATTATGATAGCCACCTACTGCTGCAGGTTTTTGTCATCCTGCCATAGGAATTGGTCATTCCAACATCCCTATCCACAATTATACATAAATTGTACGTAAAAGCAACCAAAAAAATTCATTTTCCGCAAAAAAATGATAAATCTTTAACAGTGACGTTTTGGTACTGTCAGATTTTACTCCATCTATACTTGACTTTTTCAGAATAATGGCTACAATATATCTGATTATAGTTATTATATATATTTATAATAGTAACTATATGATTTTAATATATAGAAAGAAGTGATTTCTATGTCAGATATTCTGATCAAACGTAATCATATGGAAATCCCTTGGCACAACTACGTAAGTACCAGGAACAGCCAGCCCATTACAGAAGCTTCTCTTTCCGAAAAAGCTTCCCTGATCGGCCGTACAGGCATGATGCTTCTCTCCTGTGGGACCGGTGCCTGGCGGGTACGGAGTTCCATGAATACATTGTCAGAAGCACTTGGTATCACCTGTTCCGCAGATATCGGATTGATGTCCATAAGCTACACCTGCTTTGACGGTGAGAGCAGTTTTTCCCATGCACTTAGTCTGACTACCACCGGCGTAAATACTTCCAGACTGAACAGGCTAGAACATTTTGTCAGTGATTTTCCTGCGGAGGGTATCCATATGAGCGGTGAAGCACTGCACAGTCAGTTAGATGAGATCGAGCGGATCCACGGGCTTTATTCCCCTGCCGCCCTGGGACTGGCTTCTGCACTGGCCTGTGGTGCATTTACTTTTCTTCTGGGCGGTGGCCCGCTGGAAATGATCCTGGCTTTTGCAGGCGCAGGCATCGGAAACGCCATCCGCTGCAAGCTTGGCAAGCATCATTTTACTCTGTTTATGTGCATTGCAGTTTCTGTTTCCTCCGCCTGTCTTGTATATGCAGGCTTCCTGAAGCTGGCAGAGCTTCTGTTCCACATTTCCGTCCAGCATGAGGCCGGATACATCTGTTCCATGCTGTTTATCATTCCGGGCTTTCCGTTTATCACAAGCGGGATCGACCTTGCCAAGCTGGATATGCGTTCCGGTCTGGAACGACTGGCCTACGCCATTATTGTTGTAATGGTGGCTGCTGTCTCTGCCTGGCTGATGGCACTGCTTCTTCATCTGAAGCCTGTGGATTTCCTGCCTCTGGAGCTTTCGGCAGCTCAGAGGATCCTGTTCCGGCTTCTGGCAAGCTTCTGCGGGGTATTCGGCTTTTCGGTCATGTTCAACAGCCCTGTCCGTCTAGCCGCAGCTGCCGCCTTCATCGGCGCACTGTCCAACACTTTACGTCTGGAGCTTGTTGATCTTGCCGGTTTCCCACCTGCTGCCGCGGCTTTTTTCGGAGCACTGACAGCCGGACTTCTGGCCTCCCTCCTCAAAACAAAAGTGGGATATCCCAGGATTTCCATTACCGTACCATCCATTGTGATCATGGTTCCCGGACTTTATCTCTACCGGGCGATCTACAATCTGGGGATCATGTCCCTGAATGTTTCCGCCTCCTGGTTTGCAGCTGCGATCCTGATCATCGTTGCTCTTCCCCTGGGCCTTATTTTCGCCAGGATCCTTACGGACAAAATGTTCCGCTACTGCACCTGATGGGCATACAAAAAGGACTGCTTTCTGTAGCTTCCGGTCATCAGCTATCCTTCTGATAACCGGAGCAATACAAAAGCAGTCCTTTTTTGTACATTCTATTTCATTACGATCTCATCAGCGATCCCGATCATTTTTTCCAGGCGGTCCGCAAATTTATGGATGGGGAGAAAAACGCCCAGTCCGTCATAACGTTTTCCACCATCCTCCACAGAATCCTGCCCATAATATACAAAGGCTCTTGGAAGCTTCTTCTGAATTGCCATCATGATATCCCATACAGCCGCATAGGCCTGTGCCTCCGTTTCCTTTTCCCTTACGCTGTCCGGAAGCTCATACACCAGCAGCACACCGATATGTTCGCCCATTTTGTACTCTTCTACTTCCATGGTATCTTCATCATAGGCATGGCGCTTCCGGTAGCCATACGCCAGATACATCTTTACGCCCTGCTTCTCCCTGTATATCCTGCGGAACCGGTCGTAATCCCTATCACTTACATGAATTCCCTTTTCCCGCAGAAAATTTCCTTTTTCATCTGTGAGAAACACCGGATTCTCCTGTCCATCTGCATTGAACCTGAACGGTGCCAGAAAAGAATTTCGCAGAAGATCAAACATACTGTTCTGGCAGATCGCCATAAGGAGAGCTGTCAGATCACGGTTTTTATATGCGTCCAGCAATGCATAGGCGAATTTTTCCGGAGGAAGATATCCGCATTCTATGTCTGTATCCGCATCCATGGATTCATAGAAGGTCTCCGTCAGCCGTCTGCACGCCTCCGGATCCTTCAGGATCTTTTCAAATAAAAGCTCCGCCTTTTCCTCTCTTGGGAATAATGTGCTGTTTTCCACAATTCCTCACCCTTTCTAATCTCTATGTTTACTGGAAAACATCAGAATAAAGCTGATCAGAAGCAAAACATCCGATACCCAGATTGCCGGGATCCCCAGCCTCATGGACAGATTTCCTCCGCCACCGGCTCCAATGGCAAAAAAGAAAATTATTCCGAAATAATAAAGAGCCTGCTTCAGCTGTTCCGGACGTTTTTCACGACAATACACGGACAACGCCGCCGTGCCGCTTCGTAAATTTCCGATGCACATAGTGCTTGCATAGGAATAACCGCCCACCTTCCGGAAGGTCTGTACCTGCATGGCGCAGGAAAAGGATACCAGTACGGTTGCCAGCATATCCAATTCTCCCGGCATAAATCCCACCACAAAAAGGATCAGGATCTCGATCAGCAGGATCATCTGCCTCCAGTGAAGTTTTTTTGCATATTTAAAGGTACTCTGGATCCGCTCCGCCGCTACAACACCAATGGCAAAGGCTAAAACAGGAAACAGATACCTTAAACCGTCTCCCCACTGTCCTGTCATAAAATTATGGCTCATCAGAACCACGTTGCCTGTCTGGGCGTTGGAAAACACCTCATCTCTTGTAAAGTATGTGTAGGCATCCTGAAATCCGCCGGACATTGCCAGAAATACACTTGTGATAAAAGCTTCTGACATCTGCCGGTCCGCATTTTGCAGCTTTCCGCCTCCTGAAACCACTCTAAATCACTCCTGTCATTGATTTTTTTCCTCGGGTGTATTATAGTTTGCTCAGAAGCAAATGTAAAAAGTATTATTAATATCGTAAACATATTAAAATCATATCACAGGATGGAGACAATACATGATCACTTACGACTACTACCGGATCTTTTATTATGTAGCCCAGTATAAGAGCTTTACCAAGGCAGCAAGAGCTCTTCACAACAACCAGCCAAATATCACCCGCTGTATGAACAACCTGGAGCAGGAGCTGAAATGTACGCTCTTTCTCCGCTCCAACAAGGGAATCGCACTTACACCGGAAGGCCGCCAGCTTTATGAACACGTTGCCCTGGCTTTTGAGCAGCTGTCCATCGGCGAGGAGGAAATCCGCCAGAACGGAGAGCTGGAGCATGGTCTGGTTTCCATCGGCGCCAGCGAAAATGCCCTGCGTCTGATCCTTCTGGAAAAGCTGGAGCTGTTCCGCGAGCAATATCCCCATGTTCGCCTGCGCCTCTTTAACCATTCTACTCCTCAGGCAGTACAGGCACTGAAAAATTATGCGGTGGATTTCGCTATTGTCACTACTCCGATCTCCATCCGCAAGCCTTTACAGAAAAAAAGTCTCCTGCGTTACCGGGAAATTCTTGTATGCGGAAGCAAATATAAGGATCTGACCACTGCCCCTATCAGCATCCATGAGCTTCAGGATCTGCCCTTTGTAGGTCTTGCGGAAGGGACCAGCACTAGAGAAATGTATATGAATTACTTTATGGAAAACCGTGTTTCTTTTCATCCTGACATCGAGGCAGCAACTACAGACCAGGTCCTTCCCATGATCGTCCACAATCTGGGAATCGGCTTTTACCCCGAGCCCCTTGCCCGGGAAGTGATCAATGACGGGAAGATTTTTGCCCTTCAGCTTAAGGAGCCGCTCCCTCAGAGAGAGGTCTGCTTAGTCACAAACAGCAGTACTGCCATGAGTACTGCTGTCAAAAAAGCTATTGAATTTATTGTGTAAATCCCTGAGGCGGATCAGCCATTTACATTTATTGTTCCACTGTCCGCTCAATATGCATGGCAAGATAACCAATTTCAATAGGATCCAGCTCTTTACCCAGGCTTTTGCCCAGGCTCTCACAGACATCCTCCGCGATCCTGTAGGATTCCGGATATTTTTCTTCTATATATTCATTCATATCCAGCTTCAGTGTCTCCCCTGTGGAGACACGGGCTACCATATATTTGATATGGTTCATCATACGGTTGTAGGACAGGGAGATCACATCGATCTTTCTTCCTGTGGCCATCTCGATCATGGCGATGCATTCCCGTACCGTTCTTGCTGTCTGCATGGCAACAGACACCTTTTCATCTCCAAGTGCTGAGTGAATATGAAGTGCCACATATCCCACCTCATGCTCGTCGATTTCAATATCCATCCGCTCCTTCAGGATCTTCTTCAATACCTCCGCCACCTTGAATTCGCTGTAAAAAAGCACCTTGATATCATCCGTCAGAGGATTGCTGATCTGCTCATGATTCCGGATACGTCCCACTGCAAAGGAAATATGATCAGCAAGGGGAAACAGGATCCTTCTGTCTATGGTATCCCCAAAGGTCTTCTCAGCTTCTCTCAATATCTCATCTGCGATCTCCAGAAATTCCGGTGCTATGCTCTTTGCCAGTTCTTTTGCTGAGCCACGTTCTGTCTCCTGAGCCAGCCTGTAAATAGTACAGTCTGCCGGAGCCTCAAAACGCTGGCTGACCTTCTTTCCAAATCCCACACCTTTTCCCAGAAGTACATATTCCTGGTTTTCTTCCATATTTATGGCAATGATGCCGTTATTGTTCAATACCTTGCTCACTCTGTACATCTTTTTCCCCACCATTTTTATATATCCTGCTGCTTTTCCACATTCCACCACTGTCTGCCCCGGATTTTCAGTCGACATTTTTGTCTGCAGCTGTTGATTTTCTTTATCGTAACAGAATCTTTCTTTTGTGTAAAGCCCTTCTGACAGACAGTTATTTTCTTTGCCACAGGAAAAGCGCGCCCGGGCATTAGGCGCGCTTTTCACAAAACCAATCTTCTATATTATTGCTGAAAAATTTCCTATTCTTCCACAGTCTCTACTGCGAACAGCGGCTCTCCTGCCTTGATCTCTCCATTGGCAAGAAGGCGTACTCTCTGATTATCCTCGATCTCTGTGCAAAGGATCGGAGAACATAAGGACGGAGCGTTTTCTATAAGATACGGGATGTCAATCTTCATCAACGGCTCGCCTTTTTTTACATGCTGTCCCTGCTCTACCAGGATCTCGAAGCCTTTTCCTTCCAGCTTTACAGTATCAATGCCGATATGGAGGAGCATAGGAAGATCTGTATCTGTCTGGAATCCGATGGCATGCTTTGTGTCAAAAATAAACTCTACCTCGCCGTCTTCCGGAGCACAGATCACCGGGTCCTTCGGTGTGACTACAGCACCCTCTCCCATCATTCCTTCCGCAAAGCCTTCATCCGGCGCTGTGGAAAGGTCTGCGGCGATACCGGTTACCGGGCTGTAGACAATCGCTGTTCTGAGAACCTTTTTCTCTGGCTGCGTGCTGGCTTCGGATGTCGGAGCTGTGTTCTGAGTAGCCTCACCTGTACTTTCTGCTGTACGCTCTGTATCAGACTGAGCCTGATTTTCCGCATTGTCTGTTTCTTTCTCATTTGCACCTTCAAAATATTCATTCGGCGCTGTCTCCAGATAATCCTCCAGCTTGGATTTGATCACAGTTACCTGCGGACCGTAGATGATCTGGACACCCTGGCCTTTTTTCACGATTCCTCTGGAACCTGTTGTTTTCAAAATATCGTCGTTGACTCTTGCTGCGTCATGGACGGTGATACGGAGTCTTGTTGCACAGCAGTCCACATCACTGATGTTTTTCTTTCCTCCAAGGCCGGCTGTGATGGCTTCGCTTACCGGGTCTGCAGATGTACTTCCTGCTGCTTCACCGGCTTTTCCGGCTTCTTTTCTTGCGTTTACATCTGCTTTTGTATAAAGCTTTGTTTCTGTGTCGTCATCCTCACGTCCCGGAGTCTTAAAGTTGAACTTTTTGATCAGGAAGGTGAAAATCACATAATAGAGAATAAAGTAAATGATACCTACCGGGATAATCCTGAACCAGCTTGTCTTTGCATTTCCCTGAAGGATTCCGAACAGGAACAGATCCAGGAAACCGCCGGAGAAGGTAAGTCCTACTGCAATGTTCAGCATATGTGCGATCATATAAGCCGCGCCTGCAAGAACAACCTGTACTGCAAACAATGCAGGAGCTACAAACAGGAAGGAGAACTCCAGTGGCTCTGTGATTCCTGTAAGCATACATGCAAGGGCTGCTGAAAGAAGAAGTCCGCCTGCTGCTTTTTTCTTCTCAGGCTTTGCACAGCGGTACATGGCAAGAGCAGCTCCCGGAAGACCGAAGATCATGAAAATGAACTCTCCGGAAAAATATCTTGTTGCATCAGCACTGAAATGCGCTACATTTGCGGAATCTGCAAGCTGGGCGAAAAAGATGTTCTGTCCGCCCTGTACCATCTGGCCTGCAACCTCCATAGTCCCGCCAACGGCTGTCTGCCAGAATGGCATATAAAATACGTGATGAAGTCCGAATGGGATCAGCGCGCGTTTGATAATACCGAAGATCAGGGTTCCGACATAGCCGCTGCCTGTTACAAGACCGCCCAGAGCATAAATACCGTTCTGGACTGCCGGCCATACGAAATACATCAGGATTCCCACAAACATATATACAATGGTGGAAATGATGGGCACAAATCTGGAACCACCGAAGAAGGAAAGTGCGTTTGGAAGCACGATCTTATGAAAACGGTTGTGCAGAGCCGCAACACCAAGGCCGACGATAATACCGCCAAACACACCCATCTGCAAAGACTGAATGCCGCAGACAGAAGTTACAGTACCTTCCAGAACGCTTTTTGCGATCTGTCCGTCTGCTGTGATCTTGTCATTTACTACCAGCATACCGTTGATGGCTACGTTCATAACGAAGTAAGCGATCAGTGCGGAAAGAGCTGCTACCTCTTTCTCTTTTTTTGCCATACCGATGGCCACACCTACTGCAAAGATCAAAGGCAGGTTATCAAATACCGCACTTCCGACTTTGTTCATGATGACTAGGAGTGCATTTAAGATGGTTCCGTCTCCCAGAATCTTCTGAAGTCCATAGGTTGCAATGGTCGTTTCATTTGTGAAGGAACTGCCGAATCCAAGAAGCAGGCCTGCCACAGGAAGGATTGCGATGGGGAGCATAAAGGAACGTCCCACACGCTGCAAAACTCCGAAAATTTTGTCTTTCATGTTCTCTCTCCTTTTCTTTCGACGTTTTGGAGCGGGAATCTTTTAAGTGGGCAACAAAAAAAGACACCACCCCCCATAAACGTCAAATAAAAATAATAACATTTATGACTGGTTAATGCCTGCTTATCAGTTACACACCAAATCTGAAATACACTATACGGGTTTTGTTCTTCTGTGTCAAGGAGTAATTTGATTTTTTCCAAAAAATATCTCCTCATATCACTATCCGCTCCGTTGCCAACAATCTCTTGCGGAATATTTCCTGTGAACAGCAGCCATATAGTTCCTGTTCTCAGAAAGTATACAGAAACGAAACAGGCCAGAAATTCACTTATCTTGACTTTATTCTCACTTATGATAAGATGAACATAGAATGTCCGGCAGCAATATTTTTTGCTCAGACAACACTATACATTTCATAAAAACGGAGGTACTTTTCCGATGAATACCATCAAGAAATTCATCCACTACTACGGCCCGTACAAAGCGGTCTTTTTTATTGACCTGATCTGTGCAGCCGTTATCAGTCTGGTAGATCTTGCTTATCCCCAGATTCTTCGTACTATGACAAAAACTCTCTTTACACAGGATAAGGATATTATTCTTCATGCCCTCCCTGTGATTGCAGCTTCTCTTTTTGTTATGTACATTGTGCAGAGTCTCTGCAAATATTATGTAACCTATCAGGGACATATGATGGGTGCAAAGATGGAACGTGATATGCGCCGGGAGCTTTTTGACCATTACCAGGAGCTGTCTTTTTCCTATTACAGCAGGAATAATTCCGGTCAGATGATGAGCAAGCTGGTCAGTGACCTTTTTGACATTTCCGAGTTTGCACATCATGGTCCTGAGAATCTTTTTATCTCTCTGGTAAAGATCGTCGGTGCTTTTATCTTCCTGTTCTTTATCAACAAAAAACTTGCACTGCCGCTGATCCTCCTGGTGATCGTGATGTTTGTGTTTTCCTTCCGCCAGAATGCAAAAATGCAGGAAACCTTCATGGAAAACCGGCGTAAGATCGGAGATGTAAATGCCAGTCTTCAGGATACGCTTTCCGGAATCCGCGTGGTGCAATCCTTCGCAAACGAGGACATCGAACGTGCCAAATTTAAGAAAAGCAATGAAGCGTTCCTTGTTTCCAAAAGAGATAATTATCACTGTATGGGAAGCTTCATGAGTTCCAATCTTTTCTTCCAGGGCATGATGTACCTGGTAACTCTTGTTTACGGCGGCTATCTGATCGCTCAGGGTGAAATGCAGACTGCAGATCTTGCCATGTATGCCCTGTATATCGGAATCTTTATCAGCCCCATCCAGATCCTGGTGGAACTTGTGGAAATGATGCAGAAGGGTCTTTCCGGTTTCCGCCGTTTCCTGGATGTGATGGAAACAGAATCCGAGATCAGGGATGCAGACAACGCTGCGGAGCTTACGGACGTGAAAGGACATGTGCGTTACGACCATGTTTCTTTTCATTACAACGATGATGAAACTCCTGTGCTTTCCGATATCTCTATTGATATCCCGGCAGGAAAATCCATTGCCCTGGTGGGACCTTCCGGAAGCGGAAAAACCACGATCTGCTCTCTCCTGCCCAGATTTTATGATGTGACCGGCGGTTCCATTACTGTAGACGGAAAGGATATCCGCGGGCTGACTCTTAAGAGCCTTCGAAGCCAGATCGGTATGGTACAGCAGGATGTCTATCTTTTTGATGGAACCATCAAGGATAATATTGCCTACGGAAAGCCCGGAGCTTCCGATGAAGAGATCATCAAAGCCGCCAAATGTGCGAGTATCCATGACTTTATCATGGAGCTTCCGGATAAATACGACACTTATGTCGGAGAACGTGGCACACGCCTTTCCGGCGGACAGAAGCAGCGGATTTCCATTGCACGTGTATTCCTTAAGAATCCTCCGATCCTGATCCTGGATGAGGCCACCAGCGCTCTGGATAACGAAAGCGAACGTTGGATCCAGAAGAGTCTGGAGGAGCTTTCAAAAAATCGTACTACCATTACGATCGCGCACCGGCTTTCTACGATCCGTGATGCGGATGAGATCATTGTGATCACGGAGGAGGGTATCGCCGAAAGAGGCACTCATGCTGAACTGCTTGAGAAGAATGGATTGTATGCTGCATATTACAATATGTAGAAAGATACGAGGGAGGCGCTTCGCTGTCCCACTGAGATTTTTATAGGGCAAAATAAAAGGCTGCTGTATACCTTATCAATAGTGATATAGATATATAGCAGTCTTTTTATTTGTCAATTACTATCTTTTCAAAAAATTCAATCAAAGATTACAGCAGATAAACCGGAAGCTCGTCTTTAATTCCTACTGGCTGGTTGTTGTCCGGCTCATCTTTCTTTGGGGTGAGGAATTTGGCCTGGAGTTCGTCGGCGTTTCCTCCGCTGATCACGTTCTGGGCTACAGTTCCTGTTGTTTCTGCTGCAGCTGTTTTCTTTGCTGCGGTTTTACGTGCTGTTGTTTTTCTGGTAGTGGTTTTCTTTGCTGTTGTTTTTGTTGCGGCTGCTTTCTTTGCTGTGGTCTTCTTTGCAGGAGCTTTGGCTGCTGTTTTCTTTGCTGTAGTTTTTTCTGCCGCTTTTTCAGCTGTTTCAGCTTTTACCTCTGACGGCTTCTCTGCTGCTTTAACCTCAGCCTCTTTTACCTCTGTTTTTGTTTCTGTTTTGGATGCTTTTTCTGCATTTACTGCTCTTGCGATGCTTGCTTTACCTACTGACACGATTCATTACCTCCTCTGCCAATGCTATGTACTCTTTTGCGCTGCGGCTGCTTTTTTTGAACTCCACAACTGGTTCACTGCTGTCCTGGGACCATTCGATGGAGCTGTCTACACGGATAAAAGATTCGAAAAGATAGATTCCTTCCATTTCTTTCAGTGTTTCCATAGTCTGTTTGAAATAATTCTTTCTGGCATCTGCCTTGGTTACTACGATTCCCAAAACCTTTAAATCCGGAGCGATCTCCCTGACTTCATTGAGGAAATCAAACATATTTGCAAGACCAAACATACCCCACGGACTTGCCTCTACCGGAACAAGAACATAATCGGATGCACATAAAATATTCATCACCCAGCCGCCAAGAGTAGGCGGTGCATCAATGAGAATGTAATCGTACACTCCGGAATCTTTAACCTTCTGCAGACATTTCCGCAGGATAAACTCTCTCTGCCATTTTGTAAAAAGCTCATATTCCACGGAGCTCATCAGCGTAGACGACGGAACCAGATCCAGATTCTCATACTTCGTATGCACGATAAAATCGCTGAGATCCGACTGATGACCGATAGCATAGTAGAGATTCTTTTCCCCTGCTGCCATCTCAAGCACTTCTTCCTCCGAAAAAAAAGAAAGGGAAAGATTCAGCTGCATATCACCGTCTACCATCAGTACCTTCTTACCCATGCCGGCCAGTGCCGCTCCCACATTGGAACAGCTGGTGGACTTTCCGCTGCCGCCCTTATTATTTGCAAAACAGATCGTTACTGTATTTCCCATTACAGCCTCCCGACAACATAATTTCGTATTTTCTGTCACTTGCCCTTATTATAATATAACGTTCTCCTAAAAACAAGCACATCCCCCATAAAACCACGAAAACCGACAAAATAACCTCACATAAAACAACAGTATATACACCCAAAAACAGCAGGTTCCGGATCACTCCGAAAACCTGCTGTCCTGATTCGCTGACTATTATTATTTTACGATAAAAGATTTTCTCTTGCTGACAACATCGAAGATAACCGCTGCCAGAAGAACCATACCTTTAACAACCTTCTGGATATTCTGGTCAATACCCATGATACTCATGCCAAGATTCAGAACACCCATCAGAAGTGCACCAATGATAACACCAGGAACTGTACCGGTACCACCATAAGCAGAAGCACCACCAATAAGTCAATCACAGTCCTTCTCCTGTATGTTTTTCCTTACTGCTCGAATCTGCCCTTCATCTTCACTTCCTGCTCCCACACAGCGACCTTGCCGCGGGCAAACAGGCTGTTGATGTTGAGATTCTCATCCAGTACCAGAAGGTCTGCGTCTGCGCCTTCCGCTACACAGCCCTTGATTCCTTCTTTGCCAAGGAGTACGGCCGGAGTGCTGGTCAGAAGCTGTAAGGCATCCTCCAGCGGCATGCCCTCTCTTACCAGGATCTGGATGGTACGGTGCAGATACTTCGGGGACGCGTAGGTCAGGCCAATGCACTCGCCCTCTTCGTTGAAGCGCGGCTGGCTTCCGAACGCGTCACTGGACATGGTTACATGATCCAGGCTCACATCTTCGCGGTGCAACAGCTCATAGAGCTTCAGAGCATCGGATTCGACCTCCACATCATCGGCGCCGGCGGTGCAGTCAATGTAGCCGCCACGGCGCACCAGATCCGCGCCGGCATCAATCAGTCCAGGATTGCGTAAGATGTGGGTCGGCAGCAGGTTCTTGGCTGGAACGTCGGAATGATCCAGCACATAGAAAATCGGATCCAGTCTTCCCTCTCCGTCACCCATGTGCATGGTTACCAGGCCAGGGGTATTGCTGAGTAAGCCGGCTCTGCGCGCTGCAGTAGCCAGCGCGATCAGCTCTTCTCCGCCTGGGTTGGAGCTTCTGTGGTCCGATACCGCTACCTTCACACCGATCATCGGTGGAACCAGGATGATATCGCGCTCTACACTTCCGGTCAGGGTGGTCGGCGGGTAACCATAGGAACTGGTCAGAGTGTACACGGTCATGCCCTCTTCGGTCAGGGCGCGAGCTTTTGCGACCAGATTTTCCACACTGCGGGTTACGCCATCGGTTCCCAGAAGTCCGACTACCGTGGTAATACCATTTTTGAAGAATTCACTGAGCTGGGATTCCGGTACACGGGATGCCGGCCCCTGCTCTCCGCCGCCGCCTGTGATATGCACGTGCATGTCAATGTAAGCCGGAACAACGGTCTTTCCCTCCAGATCATAGGTTTCCACTCCCGGAAGTCCCTCATATCCCTCAATAGTATCCTGCATCAGAAGGATTTTTTCCCCCTCAATAAGGATATCTTTCTTTCCCAGTTTCTCCGGTGCGTACACATTCGCGTTTTTCAGTAACTTGATCATAATGTCAATTCTCCTGTCTCTTTCTTTTCCGCTTTTCTATTTCAAAGCTTCTGTCAGTCTGTCTCAAAGGTGCCTTTTACCAGTGCTTTTCCATACTCCACCATTTTCTGTCCACGGACAAATACCGTATCTACCAGAAATTCCTCATCCAGGATCACAAGATCCGCGTCGCTGCCCGGACGGATGCAGCCCTTTTTCGGGAATAATCCGTTGGCTCTGGCCGGGTTCTCCCCGCAGATGCGGATGGCTTTTTCCACCGGAACCCCTGCCTTTACAGCATCACGCACTTCCTCATGCAGGGAAGAAAGCCGTGTAACCAGAAGCTTTGCGCCGCCCCCGCCAATCACATGAACATGCTGGTCCACATAACCAGGAATTACCATTTTTCCATCTGCAGAAACAACTTCCACCGGAGCAGAAAGTTCCGGTGGATCGATGTGTTCTGCCACAGAAAATACTTTTTCATCTACGATCAGGATATCACGGATTCCTTTTGGATCCGGATCATACAGATTCGCGTTTTTAATCAAAAGCACTCTGGACATCGTATTTAGTTCTCCTTTTTCTTCTCATCATCGAGCTTGGCAATACCAAATCCGGTAAAGCCCCAGATGATTGCAAAAATCCAGCCGGTGTAGCACAGGATTGCCCATGGAAGGTAATCCAAAGTCTCTACGCCAAGGGTGGAAGCCATGTAAGCACCTGCTGCGGACCACGGGATCAGCGGTACAACTACGGTACCGGCATCCTCAAGGGTTCTGGACAGGTTCTTTGCCGCAAGCCCGCGCTCTTTGTAAGCGTCACGGAACATCTCGCCCGGAATCAGAATGGCAAGGTAAGAGTTACCGGTGGTCAGTGCCATGGTAATGCAGGCTGCAACGGTTGCGGTGATCAGCGCACCGGTACTCTTTGCCACGCTTAAGATCTTCTGGAGTACCACATCCAGACAGCCAGCCCGGCTCATGATACCTGCGAAGCAGAATGCGCAGAATACCAGAAGTGTGGTGCTCATAATGCCGTTCATACCGCCGCGGTTTAACAGCTTGGTTACGGCCTCGGAACAGGTCTCGGTGTCAAATCCTGCACGGTGGATCATGGATACATCAAAACCGTTTACGGTTGCCTTTAACACATCTCCTAACGCTACGTGCTGAATGAAGACACTCTCCAAGCCTGCTACAAAAGTAGAAAGAAGCATAACCGGAATGGTTGGCTTCTGAAGCAGGGAGCCGCCCAGCACGATCACTACCGGAATGATGATCAGCAGGTTCCAGCTGTACATGGAAGAAAGCTGGCTTAATAAAGTAGTAACGGTGTCAGAAGTAATATCTGCGCTTACATCTGCGTTCATACCAACAATGGCATATACCACCAGGGAAACGATGGTTGCTGGGACAGTGGTGTAGAACATATGTCCGATATGCTCATACAGTGTGCTGCCTGCCGCGATCGGAGCCAGGTTTGTGGTATCGGACAGCGGAGACATCTTGTCACCAAAGTAGGAACCTGCGATGCAGGCGCCTGCAGTAGCCGGAAGGGATACGCCAAGGGCGCTTGCGATTCCCATCAGGGCAACACCCATGGTTGCAACGGAACCCCAGGAGGTACCGGTAACAACCGAAACCACTGCCTCGATCAGGAACGCGGTAACCAGCATGAATTTCGGGTTTACGATCTGGACGCCGTAATAAATCATCATCGGAATGGTACCGGATGCCATCCAGGTACCAACCATAGCGCCAACACATACAAGAATCAGGATGGCAGGCATGCCCTTTGCAATCTTGGTGCAGATCTCATCCATCATCTCATCCCAGGTAATGCCTACACGGAACGCGATAAATGCTGCGATTGCAGCTACCATGATCAGAAGCGGCTCTGTGCTGTAGCCGAATACGCCTTTTCCGATGGTAAGGATCAGGAGCATTGCGACGATCGGTGTGATCGATTCCGCAAAAGTGGGCAGACGTTTGGCCCGTTCTTTCTTTTCTTTCATTTGTAGTTTCTCCTTTTAGCCTCCTTCGTGACAGTTTCACATTTTATCACGGCAGAGTATTAAGATTTGGACTTATTATATCAGAAAAGATAACGGGCAACAACTAAAACTTTATATTTTTTTATTTTCTTGTTACACGGGAGTTTGACACATTGAAATTCAAAAAAGTACCGCAAAGCCTTGAAACAGGCTTATTTTTTTGTCAAATTTTTATTTTTATTATATAGTAATATTTAGTGATATGTACTATAACAGTGGAAGCGGTAATTATTGTGCGTATAACAACATCAAAATCAAAAAATTCCGAGTCCTTTTATATCACTCAGTCCTATACAAATCCGGTTATTAAACCGCGCTTTGAAAGGAACTTATACTACAGAACAATTGCTCCATATTTTAAAAGACATAAAATTTGCAGATGTAGAAAAACAGGGTTTCATGCCGGTATATGAACGTCAGAAAATCACTGACGATCTCCACGAAACCTGTGGATTCAGAACAGACTATCAATTCATAACAAAACGGAAAATGAAAGGAATTCAGAAAAAAAGTAAGCGGAGATAAAACATTACTATGTTTCGTGTATGCAGATAAAAGTGCCACACCCCTTGTATTTGAAGGGCACTGAAAAACTTCCATTTCTTCTTAAGTGGAAGTTTTTCTTTTATATTATTTTCAAATCTTTACTTAGGAAAATCATAAAAAGCTATGGTTTACTCCATAGCCAGCTCATCTAATCTTACTATTCGTTTTACATTTGCTGTAAATGCCGTAAAATACATTTGCAGATGCATAGCAAATAAACCTCTCGAATCTGCTTTACGCAAACCGTGAGCTTCCTTTAGTTCTCCATTCTTTTCTTCTATCCTGTGCCGAATCTTCATTCGCTCCTGAAAATATTCGCTTTCTTCAAATTTAAGCCTTTCAAGATTTTTCTCGCTTGCTTGCGTGATACTGTAGCTTCTTGTTTTAGCGTTTGATCTTCCTACACGGCATTTTTCTCTTTGGGGACATTTCCGACACGTTACTTTGCTAAATATATATCTTAAATAAGTATTCCCATTTTTTGCCGTTCTTTTTTCTACACGCGTGGAAAGCTCTCCGGCAGGACACTGCAGCATCCCAGCATCTTTATTAAAGCAGAAACCTTCCTCAAGGTTCCCGTTTGCTGCAGCAGCTACTGCTGTATTGGTTCTGGCAATCAATGTAATCTCTTTTCCGCAGACTTCCAGATTGTCATCACTGACATATGCCATATCGCCTATAACTTCTGTAACTTTTATTCCATTTTCCTTCGCGTTTTCTATCAGTTTTGGTAATTCCTGCCCATCTGGTGCTCCTCCATCTGTTACAGTGATCCCCGCAATGAGACGTTCTTCAGTCATCGCAAGATGATTCTTATATCCATAGAACGTACTGGTTGCCGTTTTATGTCCAAACCGTGCATCTTTATCATCTTTGGATCGGATCTCTTTGAGCCGCTCATCTTCTAGTAGTTCTTTCATTTCATGAGAAAGTTTCTGTATCTTTTTATTTCCACAGGATTTTATTCCTTCCTCCAGAACCTGGAGTAGTTCCCTAGTATAGGCAATTTCTTCATCCAGTCCTGCTTCCAAAGAGGGTTTCTCAGGAAATCGCTCTGATAATTCAAAAGCTGTTTTATAAACCTCTTTCCGAAGTTGTTTGCTCATATCCCGCAGAATCTGCGTTGGAGATTTTGCCCAGACAGAAGCAATTGTATGGGTGGAATCAACGATAATGGTTCCCGATTTGATCAGATTTTTATCCAAAGCCTGTTGAATGGTTTCTTTTAACATTTCTTCCAGAATATCTTCTGTAATACGAGTTTTTCTGAATTTTGTGAGAAGACTGGGATCTATCATTTTTGCTTCTGGTTCCAGGTCAAGGAAAAATTTATATGCCATGTCCGTCTGGGCGCTGCTAATCAGGGCTTCGTCAGAAAGATCGTACAGTTTTTTCAGGAAAAGCAGTTTAAACATCATTTCTGGTTCCTTTGCCGGGCGACCGAAATTTTCACAAAAAAGCCCAATTCTTTTTTAGAATCAGACTTTTTCAGTGCCCTTTTAAATATGGTTTTGATTTGGTTTTGTAGCATAAAAAAATCTCCTTGTAGTTGTATTTGCATCGTGCAGATGCTTCTTTAACTACAAGGGCCGCTCTCACTACTTCTAAAAACCAATCAGTAGTGAGAGCGGCCGCACATTTGAGTTGAAGTGTCAACCCCTATTTAGGGAAAAACTAAAAAAGAGGTTAGACCTCATGTATAAGATCTAACCTTGAAAATTAACTAAATGACATTGACCAGTGAACAGTAACAAAATAACCTTACATAAAACAACAGTATATACACCCAAAAACAGCAGGTTCCGGATCACTCCGAAAACCTGCTGTCCTGATTCGCTGACTATTATTATTTTACGATAAAAGATTTTCTCTTGCTGACAACATCGAAGATAACCGCTGCCAGAAGAACCATACCTTTAACAACCTTCTGGATATTCTGGTCAATACCCATGATACTCATACCAAGATTCAGAACACCCATCAGAAGTGCACCAATGATAACACCAGGAACTGTACCGGTACCACCATAAGCAGAAGCACCACCAATAAAACAAGCACCGATCGCATCCATCTCAAAGTTTGTACCAGCCTGCGGGTTGGAAGAATTCAATCTGGCCATTGTCACCATACCTGCGATAGCAGCCAGAAGACCCATGTTCAAGTAAGCAAGGAAATAAACTTTGTTCGTATCAATACCGGAAAGCTTTGTTGCCTTCTCATTACCACCAACTGCGTAGAAATAACGGCCTGTTGTAGTCTTGGAAGCAATGTATGTATAGATCGCGATGATCACTGCAACCCAGAGAAGAGAATTCGGGATACCTTTGTACTGAGCAAGTCTGAACATGAATGCAAGAACAACTACACAGATCAGAACCATCTTCACTGCAACACCACCGAAAGACTCAACACTGTAGCCTTTTTTTGCACGGTCTGCACGGTTTTTCATAACAAGTGCAACATAGACGATGCAGACAATAATGCCAACTACGAAACATGTTCTGTTAAATCCTTCACCTCCACCAAGGAAGTCCGGAATATAGTTATTGAACAGAGCCAGATAAGCATCCGGCATCGGGGCCAGGGTCTGTCCTTCCAGAACTACGTTGGAAAGGCCACGAAAAGCAAGCATACCTGCCAGAGTAACAATAAATGGAGGAATTCGTACATAAGCGATCCAGAATCCCTGCCATGCACCAATGGCAATACCCACAAGAAGCATCACGATCATAGTGAGATACGGGTTCATACTGTTGAGAACCATCATCTTACCACCGACAGCAGCAACAAAGCATACAACAGAACCAACTGACAGATCGATGTTACCACCTGTTAAAATACAGAACAGCATACCGGTTGCAAGAATAAATACATATGCATTCTGGGCTACCAGGTTATTTACATTCTGCGGAAGAAGCATAACGCCCTTTGTGTTCACAGAAAACATGATCACAACAAATACCAGAACAATGACCATGGTATATTTTTTTAATATTTCTGAAAAACTAATCTTTTTCTCCATCTTCTTACTCTCCTTTACCTGACTTCACGATCCTGGACATGATCAGCTCAGATGTAGCTTCCTCACCACTTACCTCTCCTACGAATCTGCCCTCGTTCATGATATAGATTCTGTCTGACATTCCAAGCACTTCCGGAAGCTCAGAAGAGATCATGATCACAGATTTTCCTGCTGCGACCAGGTCATTGATGATACAGTAGATTTCATATTTGGCTCCTACGTCAATACCTCTTGTAGGTTCATCCAAGATCAGAATATCCGGCTCTGCAAACATCCATTTTGCAAGAAGGACCTTCTGCTGATTACCACCGCTCAGGTTTCCGACATTCTGCTCAACTGTCGGACACTTGGTTTTCAGTTTCTTCCTGTATTCCTCAGCAACTGCGTATTCTTTATCCGTATCGATCACTTTTCCATTACTGATACCAGACATGTTTGCAAGCGTAGTGTTCATCTTTATGGACTTGGAAAGGATCAGCCCGTTTCCTTTTCGATCCTCTGTAACATAAGCAAGCTTGTTGTCGATGGCTTCCTGAACTGTATTCAGCTTCACTTCTTTTCCGTTCATGAACACCTGTCCAGAAATTTTAGTTCCATAGCTCTTGCCAAAAATACTCATAGCCAGTTCTGTACGTCCTGCTCCCATCAGTCCTGAAATACCGACAACCTCTCCTTTATGTACTTTAAAGGATACGTTATTTACCACCTTACGTTCTGTATACAGCGGATGATAAACATTCCAGTTTTTAATCTCCATGGAAACATCGCCGATCTTTACATTTGGACGTTTCGGGAACCGATCTGTCATCTCACGTCCAACCATTCCCTGAATGATCCTCTGCTCAGAAAAATCGTCTTTCTTTTTATCCAGTGTTTCAATGGTAGATCCATCTCGGATAACTGTGATCTTATCTGCTACATAGGAGATTTCATTTAATTTATGGGAAATGATGATAGAGGTCATTCCCTGCTTCTTGAATTTCAGAAGAAGATCCAGAAGAGCTTTGGAGTCATCTTCATTCAGTGATGCGGTAGGCTCATCCAGAATGAGCAGCTTTGCATTCTTTGCAAGTGCCTTTGCGATCTCAACCAACTGCTGCTTACCTACACCAATATCCTTGATCAAAGTTCTGGAGGATTCCTCCAGTCCTACTATTTTCAAATATTTATCTGCTTCTCCATAAGTTTCATTCCAGTTGATGGAAAAGCTTTTGCCTCTTTCATTACCCAGATACATGTTCTCCCCGATGGTCATGTACGGGATCAGAGCAAGTTCCTGGTGGATGATTACAATTCCTTTATGTTCACTGTCTTTGATAGTGTTAAACTTACAGATCTCACCATCATAAATAATATTTCCTTCATACGAACCGTACGGATAAATACCACTTAATACATTCATCAATGTAGATTTACCGGCACCGTTTTCACCTACCAGTGCGTGGATCTCGCCTTCCTCGACCTGGAGATTAACATTATCCAGTGCCTTTACACCTGGGAAAGTTTTGGTGATATTTTTCATTTCCAGAAGTATCTTAGCCAACTCAATTTCCCTCCCTTTCCACTGTTCATGCAGGCGGTTATATTCCCCGCCTGCATGTGATAAATTTCTTTCTTAAAAATTCTGATTATTTGATCTGATCCTCTGTGTAGTATCCGGAGTCGATCAGGATCTCTTTGTAGTTATCTGTTGTAACAACAACCGGATCGCAAAGATATGTCGGGATGACACCGGTTCCGTTATCATAGGATTTTGTATCGTTCACTTCCGGCTCCTCACCTTTCATGATGGAGTCAACCATTTTTACTACTGCAGATGCAAGAGCTCTTGTATCTTTGAATACAGACATTGCCTGTTTTCCGGCTACAAGGTTCTTAACGTTTGGTGTGTCACAGTCCTGACCAGTAATGATCGGATATTCTCCTGTGTAGGAAGCTGCCAGTGCATTCTCAACACCAAGGGCTGTGGAATCGTTGGAGCAGAGAACTGCGTCAAGGTTTGTTCCGTCAGAGTAGTTACCTGCGATGATAGTATCCATTCTATCCTGTGCTTTTGCACTGTCCCAGTTAGCTGTAGCAACCTGCTCGAACTCTGTCTGACCGGATTTTACTACCAGCTTACCGTCATCGATGTATTTCTGGAGAACATCCATTGCACCACCGAAGAAGAAGTTACAGTTGTTATCGCCAGGATCTCCTGTGAACAGCTCAATATTGAATGGTCCGTCCTGATTGTCAAGATCCAGTGCATCTACCAGGTACTCGCCCTGTTTCTGACCTACTTTGTAGTTATCAAATGTTGCATAATAGGTTACTGCATCGGAATTCATAAGAAGACGGTCATAAGAGATAACCGGAATTCCTTTTTCTTTGGCCTGTTTCAGAGGCTCGCCAAGGCTGCTTCCATCGATGGATGCCACAACCAGAAGGTCACATCCGTTTGCTACCTGGTTCTCAAGCTGGGAAACCTGTGTGCTTACATCATTGGATGCATACTGAAGGTCTACCTCATATCCTGCTGCCTCCAGCTCTTTCTTCATGTTATCGCCATCCTGGTTCCATCTCTGGAGATCCTTGGTCGGCATGGTAACACCGATCAGTTTCTTGTCTGCTGCCTGTGCTGTTGCTGCCGGAACTACCACCATACCAGCTACCATTGTTGCGCAAAGAAGTGCAGATACCATTTTTCTTTTCATTGTAAAATCCTCCGTTTCATTATTTGTTTTTGGAATCACGTTTCCTTTGATGATGTTACTATAACACAGGACTGTCTGGACATAGTTGGCAAGGACAGAGACATTTTTTTGCAAAAGAAAAATGCCCTGCATCAGGCAAGACATTTTTGCACCAAAAATCTGCTATTGATTTTTGTCATAATTGTGTATTATTGCGCATATGGATACACTGCCACATTACTTGCAGAATTTCACTGCCACATATATGCCGGTATGCAATCTGTTCTGCATTACTCTGTATCGTAATCTATATTGAGATATACTTCATCTCGTCTGTGGAAACCGCCGTCAATGATCACCTCATCAATATTATCCCTTGTAACGGCAACCGGTTCCAGCACCTTCGCCGGGATATCATAGCTTCCATCGCTCATGGTATCTGTCACATCTGACGGAATCTTTCCCTCTTCTGCCATCTTCACCGCATATTCAGCTGCCTGGCGTGCCAGATCTTCGATAGATTTAAATGCTGTCATGTACTGGGTTCCTTCCACAATACGCTGACATGCAGCCAGATCACCATCCTGGCCTACCACGATCACCTGTCCGGCAAGCTGGTTTTCCGCAAGAATCTGTATCACCTGGCTGGCAATATCATCATTTCCGCACATGATTCCCTTTACATCAGGATACTCTTCCAGTGCTTCCTCCACATAATCTGCTGCCAGCTCTGCGATCCAGCCCTCACAGTTGGCTTCGTAAACTACCTTCAGATCACTGTTTTTCAGAGTGTCTTCAAATCCCTCTTTTACCATGTCCACATTGTTATCTGAAGCAGAGCCCTGGATCATAAAAATCTTTCCGCCATCAGGGATCGCTTCCATCATGGACTGTGCCATGATCTCTCCGACTTTCCGGTTATCAAAGGAAATATACATGTCTGTATCCGCATCATTTACCATGCGGTCATAGGAGATCACCCTGATTCCTGCATTGTGGGCACGCTCCACAGCCTCAGATAATGCTTTGCAGTCTCTGGCAATGATCACGATCACGTCCATATGCTTCTTGATAAAATAGTCAATCTGGCTGATCTGCTCTTTTGTATCTGCTCCCGCATCCTGAACATTCACTTCCGCTCCCAGCTCCCTTGCTGTTGCCACGAATACATCCCTGTCACGAATCCACCTCTCAATAACAAAAGAATCCACTGTAAGACCGATCTGAATTTTCTTTTCACCACTGTCTTCCTCTGTATCGTTTTCCTGTGCAGCTGTCTGCTTTGTTTTTTCGGAAGCGCAGCCATTCAGCATCAATGTCAACAGACACAGCAAGATCAACAGCTTCCTAATCATTTTCCCCCCGCTCATATTGTCTACCTCAACTTCTCTCTGAATTCACTTGGTGTCACGCCTTCGTATTTCTTGAATATCCTGCTGAAATAATTGGGGTCGCTGTATCCGGATTCCGCACAGATCTCCTTGATGGAAAGCCCTGAATCCTTGAGAAGTTCTCTTGCATTCCGAAGCCGCACTTCTGTAAGATACTCGATAAAATTTCCTCCGGTCTCCTGCTTAAAAAGCTTGCTGAAATAATAAGGGCTGATATCCACCTCCCGTGACACCTCATCCAGTGAAATATCTTTTTTGTAATTGTCCCGAATATAGGACTTTGCTTTTTCGATAATAGAAACCGCTTCTTTTTCCCTTGCACTTTCCATGTTACTGCAGATTTCTGATGTTTTGCCTAGGAACCATTTTTTCATTCCTTCTATATCTGTATATTCCTGGATCTCATGAATATAATTTCTGCGGCAGCTGATCGCATATTTCACGGTACCTGCAAAAAAGGCCTTTTTTTCCACTCCCATCACAAGCTCCAGGATCTTGATGCGCATGTCCTCCAGATCTACTCCCGGCTGCTTCTCCATCCACCGGATAAATTCCTCGGCACAGCTTAAAGCTCCTGCCACATCCTTATCCATCACCCGCTTTTCATAGCGACGTTCCAAATCTCTTGGATATTCGCCGTCATATTTCTGTGCAGCCGGAACATCCTCAATATGTATAACATGGCTGGTGCTTTCCCGAAGTGCGATCATGGCCTCCTTGAAGGATTCTTTCATGGTGCTTCCCATCTCCTTCACCCGGCCGATACCACAGCGAAATTTACTGTCGATCCTGCTTTCCAGCTTATGTACCATGTTTCTGGTTCTTGTTACAACCTCCACACGTTCCTCATAGGACTCCCTGGAATTACGGTATGGAACAAGCAGTACAATACGGTTTCCCATAATGGGTCCTACCAGACATTCAAAAAATCCCTGAGCGATTTCCCGGAATGTGGAATAAAATTTGTTTGCCTTCACACTGGCCCCCACCGCATTGGTAAGAACGCCATTTTCCGTGGAATCCCCGAATTCAGCCACGATCATATATCCATATTCTTCCCGGATATCCAGAAGCTCCCTGTAATTATCCTGATATGTCTGAAAATCATCCTGCAGAAGAATATTATTGATATATCCGCTCTCAATCATGGGCACAACTGTCTCCAGCTTTTCACGGATACGGAGATCATCGCTTCGCTTCTGTCTTGTAGAATCTACCTTTTCCATAGCTTTGGAGCATATTTCCAGAATCACCTTTTTGTTTACCGGCTTGGTAAGAAATTCCATAACTCCAAGATTTACCGCTTCCTTGGCATAATTAAATTTATCATAGGCTGTAATGATCACAAAGACCACAGATCTGTTAAATTTCTGAATTTCCCGGATTGCCTGGATTCCACTTAAGCCCGGCATCTGAATGTCCATAAAGCAGATATCCGGCGGATATTTCTCCGCCTCCTCCACAACCACACGGCCTGTCTTGGCTGTATGGATCTCACATTCATTTCCATAGTTGGAACTTATAATATTTTTCAGGGATTCCAGCATGATCCCCTCATCATCAGCAATCAGGATTCTGTACATTTTTTTCGCTCCTCTCCAGAGGAATATTGATCACTACCTCTGTTCCCATTCCTTCACCTTCACTGTATATTTCCATTAATCCGTCCCGCTCATAATACAGTTCCAGACGGCTGATCACATTATTCATTCCGATTCCCGTGGAATCACCCTCGCCTGAACTGCTGTGGACTTTTTTTGACAGTACTCTTTGTATCTGTTCTCCGGTCATGCCCAGTCCGTTATCCCGAACACTGATCTCAATATGGTCGTTCCATCTCTCCACACTGAGATCAATATGTCCTTCCCAATCTATATTCCGGATTCCATGATTGACTGCGTTTTCCACAACCGGCTGCAGGATCATACTGGGAACACGTACATTTTCCACATCACATTCCACTTTTTTTGAAAAATGGATGTCCCCGGCAAACCGTACATTCAGAATATAAATGTAATTGTCCACAGCCTCCAGTTCTTCCTCCAGTGTGGCATCTTCCTCACCCTTCTTCACATTGTAGCGAAAAAAATCTGCCATCTTTTCCACAAAGATACTGGTTTTTTCTGCATCCTCCATCATTGCAAGCTGTACTCCTGCATTCAGGGAATTAAAAAGGAAATGCGGGTTGATCTGAGACTGGAGATACTTAAGCTGTGCCTCCTTGAGATGTGTTTCCATCAAAAGCTCCCTCTCTATCATCTGCTGTTCTTTTTCCATGCTGGCCTTTGTCCTGGCAATGTAAAGACCAAGATTATCCACCATGGTATTAAAGGCTCTTGTTACCGTTCCAAGCTCATCCCTGGAATCTGCTGGGGGCATCTTTACATTAAAATTCCCCTGACCTACCAGCTGTGCAGTTTCTGCCATATTAGTCAGCGGCAGGAACATCTCCCTTGTTGCCATGATCAGAAGGAACATTCCACAGATCACCACCAGAAGCATGATCATCATATTACTGATCTCCAGATATCTCATAACCGCCCGGAGAGCTGCATAAGTCTGGGAATTTTCTTTAAAAAGCTGCTTGTTCAGCTCATCCATAGAACTCTGGATATAACTGTAAAGCTCCAGACTTTCATCATATTCCTGCTTATATTTCTCCACATTCCTGCCTCTCTTGGCAGCTACAGTTCCTGCGGTACAGGAAAGATATGATTCCGACATCTTACGTATCTTCTTCTCCAGAAGTTTTACGGAATCATCAATATTCCGTTCATTTAACTTCTCCAGCTCCTGCCTGTATTTCGCCTCATTCTGATAATAATCCATCAGTGCCTGAGAGTTTTTTACCTTCAGATACTGGTACATACTGTCCTGCACATCGTCAAAAACCTGCCCAAGCTCTGTGATCTGGGCATTGCTGGCATACACATCATCCATCTCCTGCATGGAGTTGTTGATCCGCGCATAAAACAACATGTTGATGCTGAACAGTAAAACTGCCAGCACGCCAACCTCGATCATGATCTTGCTTACAAGAGAAAAGTCACTCCAACGGATCTTTTTCATCTGTGACTGCCTCCCTCCTCATCTTCTTCACTGCTGTTCTGTCAAGAAAATTAATGTCTACGTTGTAGAAAGAATTGGTTCTTCCATCTTCTATATAGCTGGTAACTGCCTCCACACTGTACTGTCCCAGCTGGGTCGTGTCCACATCACAGGTAACTGAAATAACACCTTTTTCAACTGCCGCCAGAATATCCTCAGATGTATAATAACCAATGATCTTCACTTTTCCTGCAAGGTTGAAATCCAGAATTGCCTGTCTTGCACACTCCGTTGTCTCCTCATCCATACACACAAGGATATCCGGAACATTCCGCTTCTGCTGAAAAATATCAGTAACTGCCTCCTCTGTTTCAAAGGTTCCTGTTGACAGAAGATTCCTTCCCTTGATCTCAATATCCTCAGACCCAGCTGCCATCTTCACCGCATTGCTGATCTGAGTGTATATCTGACTTTCGTTCATATCATCAATATCCCGTTTCTGCAGGATCAGGATCTTCTTCGTGTTCTCATCCACGTATTTGGCAACAATTTCCCCGTAAGCCATGCCAAGCTGATAATCGCTGACTCCCACAAAGCTCTGGCGGCGGCTGTGCACCGCATCACTCATGACTGTAACCACCGGTATTCCGTTTCTTACTGCAGTATTGATTGCTTCTTCCAGACCGGCTTCTCCATTATACTGCAGGATAATACCATCCGCCTTGGCCGCAATGCTCATATTCATATAATCAAGTTTATCATAGGATGTTCCTCTGTCCGGCCCCATGATCTCAAGCAGTACATTATTCTGAGCTGCTTTTTTCTTCGCACTGTCATATACTGCCTGCCAGAACTGGGAATCGGGGCTGTCCACGATCATGTCGTACTGGTATTTATATATTTTCTCTTCCTGTTTATCCAACCCTGCTTTTTCACTGATTCCTCTGTAATAGGATTCTCCTGTCACATAAGTAAGTACTATCACGGCAGCAAAGATCAGCAGGATACAAACTGATTTTTTCTTCATAGTACACTCCGTTCTGTTCCGCAAAATATTCCAGATCCAGTTTATCATAATTTCACAGAAAAGTCACTGTTTAACATGGATTTTCTGTGCACTTTCATGTTATATTAATAACTATAACCTTGCCAAAGGAGGCCGCAAGACATGACAAACGCAACCAAGCTTGCCCTGGAAGAATCCCTGAAACATCTGCTTCTTAAGAAGCCTTTAGATAAGATCACCATCAACGACCTGACTACGGACTGCGGGATCAGCCGCATGACTTTTTACTATCATTTCAAAGATATCTATGATCTTGTGGAGTGGTGCTGTCTGGAAGATGCCAGAATTGCCCTTCAGGGCAAAAAAACCTCTTCCACATGGCATGAAGGGCTTCTGCAGATCTTTGATGCCGTGATGGAAAACAAGCCGTTTATCTTAAATGTATACCGCTGCGTGGGGCGGGAACAGATCGAAAATTATCTGTTCCAGCTTACCTGCGATCTTCTTATGGGCGTGGTAACAGAAAAATCAAAAGATATCCCCATCACGGATGAACAGAAAATTTTTATCGCAGATCTGTATAAATACAGCTTTGTAGGGATCATGCTGGACTGGATCAAAAACGGCATGCGCGAAGATTATCGCGAAATCGCAGATGATACCGCAACCGCACTGTATGGAAGCATCGACAACGCCATCCGCAATTTTGCCGCCAGAAATAAAACAGCAGAAATGCATACAGAATAAAAACTTATCAAAACAGATATAATGATAAAAAACTGAACACTTTCGGTATTTTGTAAATAGAATCTTTTTTCCGGATGGGCTATCATAGCCTCAACAGCAACAAAGAACAGTTAATCCGATACAAACAGGTATCTCATTTACGAAAGGTGGATGTCATATGTCAGATAAAAAAGGATTCATGGGACTTGCAGCACTTGCGGCAGCCGGAGCCGGCGCAGCCATGCTGATGAAAAAAACAAGAGAGATCAACGAAGAGGAAAACCTCCATGTGAAAGAAACTACTGCAAACTACCGCAACACCGAGCGTGGAAAGCATGACAAAAACAGCAAAGGGATTTATTATTCCAACGGTAACTACGAAGCCTTTGCCCGTCCGGAAAAACCGGAAGGTGTGGACGACAAGCATGCCTACATTGTAGGAAGCGGTCTTGCTTCCCTGGCTGCTGCATGCTTCCTGGTAAGAGACGCACAGATGCCAGGTGATCATATCCACATCCTGGAAGCCATGGATATTGCCGGCGGTGCCTGCGATGGAATCTTTGATCCGTCCAGAGGCTATATCATGCGTGGCGGTCGTGAGATGGAAAACCATTTCGAGTGCCTGTGGGATCTTTTCCGCAGTATTCCTTCTCTTGAAAAACCGGGTGCTTCTGTTCTGGACGAATTCTACTGGCTGAACAAGCACGACCCGAACTATTCTCTCTGCCGTGCAACCGTCAACCGTGGACAGGATGCACATACCGACGGAAAATTTAACCTGAGCCAGAAGGGCTGCATGGAGATCATGAAGCTGTTTATGACAAAGGATGAGGATCTTTACGATAAAACCATCGAAGATGTATTTGATGATGAAGTGTTTGATTCCACCTTCTGGCTGTACTGGAGGACCATGTTCGCATTTGAAAACTGGCACAGTGCTCTGGAGATGAAGCTTTACTTCCAGCGTTTTATCCACCACATTGCAGGTCTTCCGGATTTCAGCGCCCTGAAATTCACCAAGTACAACCAGTACGAATCCCTGATTCTTCCCATGAAAAAATATCTGGAGGATGCAGGTGTTGACTTCCAGTTTAATACTGAGGTCACAAACGTGATCTTTAATTTTAAAGATGGCAAAAAGATCGCCACTGCTATCGAGTGCAAGGTAAAAGATGTGGAGCAGGGCATCCTTCTTACAGAAAATGATTATGTTTTCGTCACTAACGGAAGCTGTACAGAGGGCACGATCTACGGCGACCAGAACCATGCACCAAACGGTGATGCAGAGGTCCGTACTAGTGGTGTATGGTCTCTGTGGAAAAATATCGCAGCTCAGGATCCATCCTTCGGACATCCGGAAAAGTTCTGCTCAGACATTTCCAGAACAAACTGGGAATCCGCTACTGTCACCACTTTGGATGACCGTATTATCCCTTATATCACCAATATCTGCCAGCGTGACCCACGTACCGGCAAGGTTGTTACCGGTGGTATCGTAAGCTGCCAGGATTCCAAATGGCTCTTAAGCTGGACCATCAACCGTCAGGGACAGTTTAAAGAGCAGGATCCGAAGAAGGTCTGTGTATGGGTTTACGGACTGTTCACAGATGTTCCCGGTGATTATATCAAGAAACCGATGAAGGATTGTACCGGTAAGGAAATTACCGCCGAGTGGCTGTACCACCTGGGTGTTCCGGTAGATCAGATCGACGATATGGCAGAAAACAGCGCTGTCTGCGTTCCGACCATGATGCCGTACATCACCGCCTTCTTCATGCCGCGTACCAAAGGTGACCGCCCGGATGTTATCCCGGATGGCTGTGTAAACTTTGCATTCCTGGGCCAGTTTGCGGAAACTCCTCGTGATACCGTATTCACAACAGAATATTCCGTACGTACTGCAATGGAGGCTGTATACGGACTTTTCGGTGTAGACCGTGGGGTTCCGGAAGTATGGGGAAGCGTTTACGATATCCGTGAGCTTCTGGACAGCAGTGTGAAACTGATGGACGGAAAATCCCCGCTGGAGATCCAGCTGCCAGGGCCGCTGAATGCACTGAAGAAACCACTTCTGAATGTTGTGAAGGGTACTGTGATTGAGAAAGTACTGCGGGATCATGATGTGCTGAAAGATTATATGTAAGATATACAGCCTGCCAGGCAGATATTCTCAATCCGAAAATTAAGATTTGAACACAGTAACGGAGCCTCCGGTTCTATTCGTGCAGCAATCCCCCGGAAATACTTCTCGCGCGGTATTTCCGGGGGATTATTTTATTTTCTGATACTTATTTTCCCAGTGTTTCATTCATACTTCCGGAACGGAAGCCCTGAAGATCCAGAGTCACGTAAGAAAATCCCAATGTGCGGAATTTCTCTGTGATCTTTGTTCTTGTTTCATTATCTGCAATTTTCAGGATCTCTTCTTCCGGAACCTCGATCCTCGCCATGGTACCGTGGATGCGAACACGGAACTGATGGAATCCCAGATCCATCAGAAACTGCTCGGCCTGATCTACCATGTGAAGCTTTTCCTCGGTAATGGTCTCACCGTATACAAATCTGGAAGCAAGACAGGCAAAGGATGGCTTGTTCCAGGTTGGAAGATCCATGTCTTTTGACAGCTCCCGGATCTCTTCTTTATAGAGGCCTGCTTCCTGGAGCGGACTGCGGACCCCAAGCTCCTGGATAGCCCTTTTTCCCGGGCGGTAGTCGCCCAGATCATCCATGTTGGAACCTTCCACGATCATGTTCATATGGCGCGCCTTTGCAGCTTCCCAAAGTCTGGTAAAGATGGCTTTTTTGCAGATATAGCATCGGTCCGGCGGATTCTGGCGGAACCCCGGGATGTCGAATTCGTTGATCTTGCATATCTCCTGGCAAATGTGATTTTCCTGGCAGAAATCTTGCGTTTCTTTCAGTTCTCTGTCGGTGAAGGAGCATGGACATGCGGTAATGGCCATAGCTTTGTCGCCAAGTGTTTCCTGTGCAGCTTTCAGCAAAAATGTGGAGTCCACTCCACCGGAAAAAGCTACGGCTACACTTCCAAGGGAACGGAGGATTTCCTGGAGTTTTCTGTATTTTTTTTCAAGTGTGATGTTATCTGTTGCTGGCATATGTTCTGTCACCTCGTAATTTGTAAAATCTTATTTTTGCCGGATCCGAATCTGTAATTTTCAGATCTGTTCTTATTGACATGCTCTTGTAATGCTATGTGTGTATTATTTATTGTAAACGATACCTTTTTGCCATACAAGTATTTTTCTACCTGACAGATGTACTATGAAATTTATTAGTATCCTCTCTGTTTCCAAACATAATAAGACCGGAAATACAGCATATGCCATACTTCCAGTCTTTCTTTTTACAGTTATTACATTTCGATCACATCAAGATCATCCGGAACAAACAAATTTCCGTGATAATACTCTCTGCCTTCTGCTCCGTAAAGCTCTTTACGTTTCTTAATATTCTTATCCTCTGTGTGATACAGGACAAGATTCTTAACTCCAAGGTTCTCAGCCAGCTCACTGGCATCCTTAACTGTGGAGTGATGCTTCTCATATGGATTGAAGATATCACGCTGTCCATACAGACAGAATGCTTCGTGGAACATCCAGTCGCTGCCTTTTGCGTATTTCTCTTCACATTCATTGTATGGCTCGTCTCCGCAGCAGGTAAGTACCTTACCACCGTCATAGATCATCTGGAATCCGAACTGTTTCGCCTTGGTGGAACCGATATCAAAAAAGGTCACTTTCTTATTAAGAATTGTTTTTTCCTCGCCGTCTTTTACCTCGATCAGATGAAGTCTGTCACCGATGTACTGTGTCTCCTTCTTATTCAGAAGCTTAAATGCCATGTCTTTCAGAAGTCCGATCACTTCATCATGAGCATAGATGTTTGCCTCGCCCTGATAAGTGCCTTTTTTCATGTTCTGGCAAATGATGCGGATCACCCACACGATCCCCATGATATGGTCTACGTGCTTATGTGTAACAAAGATCTCATGAACATCCATCAGATCAACGCCAGCCTTCTTCAGCTGAGAAAGCACTGTATTTCCGCCGCCTCCGTCAACCAGAAAATGGCCGTACTCATCGCTGAGCACGAAACATGTATTGTAGCACTCTGTTACCAGTGCGTTACCTGTTCCAAGCATGGTTAATTTCATTCTGTTCTCCTCCTGTATAGCCCTGGTCATCAAACATTCAGCCACCCACCATTCTGCTCTCTGACACTCTGACCGGCTGTCTCTGGTCATATTACAGACACATATACAACCGTTTAATTTTTTGTTTTCTTATTTTTTCTGTGTTTTTCGTATCCAATGATAACATTATGAAGAAATATTTTCAATAAGATCCATTCATTTTCATAGCAGAAAAATCAATCCACAAATCTTCATAGATTCCTGTTTTCACAGAATCCAGTCCGGTGCTCCCTTGCATCCTCTGTCATCCAGTTTATCTGCATCGCAGATAACAGAAATATATAATATATGGATCCTGTACAAAAACAGGAGCAGTCACATGGCGTACCATGTCTGCTCCTGTTTTATATTTTTGTTATTCCAGCATCTCTATCTCTGTCTCAAAATACTGTTCCTGAAACCGGACCTGTTCTTTGATCTCCTGAGCTGTCATGGTCATATCTTCCGGAACTGCCACCCATTTGTCTTCCACATCATTAAGGCGGTGGATGATAGCTATCACTTTTCCTGTAAATTCTTTTACCGGGTGATCGATTCCCAGAACGTAAACGTCCTGTTCCTCACCGTCCGGAGCGATGATTCCTTCGATGTAGCCGTAATTTACCGGATAAAAAAGCTCTTTGTGTTCCGGATGATAACTGTTCATTGGACGGTCGATCATGATATGTACAAGCTGGCCCGGAGTCGGTTTCTTTTTTTCATAAATCATCTGCTTCATTTATATTCCTCTTTAAGCACATACAATAAATTAACAGATTTTTCTATTATGCCAGTAAATCGAAGATTTTTATTTCAATCCGTTCTTCGTTTTACCATATCTCAGACTCTACAGCCGCACGCTCAATGCCAAGACCCTTCATATATCGATCCATAAATGCATTGAATCCTTTCACGCCTTCTGCTTCCGGCGCCAGTGTGCTGCCTTCGTTTCCTTTGAAGACATCTTCATCCAGGAAATCCGCAAGGTCTTCGCCTTCTCTCCTGTTAATCAGATAGGAAGCCAGAAGTGCGATTCCCCAGGCTCCGCCTTCTCCTGCTGTGGACATTACAGATACCGGTGCATCTACCGCATCTGCAAGGATCTGCTGGCCGACCCCCTTTGTCTTAAAGAGGCCGCCGTGGCCCAGAAGCTTATCGATCTTTACATGCTCCTGATTCAGAAGGATATCCAGACCTACACGCATGGCGCCGAGGCAGGTGTAAAGATTATTTCGCATAAAGTTTGCCAGTGTAAATTTGCTCTCAGGAGAACGTACAAACAGTGGACGTCCCTCTTCAAAGCCGGTCATATGCTCGCCGGAGAAATAGCAGTAGGAAAGAAGTCCGCCACAGTCCGGGTCGCCTTCCATGGCTTTGTTATAAAGAGTTCCGAACAGTTTGTTCATATCTACTTCCATGCCCATAGCTTCTGCAAATTCCTTAAACACATTTACCCATGCGTTCAGATCCGAAGTACAGTTGTTGGAATGTGCCATGGCAACCGGGTCTCCTGCCGGAGTGGTAACCATGTCGATTTCTTTATACGGTTTGGAAAGTGCCTTCTCCAAGACGATCATGGCAAATACGGAAGTTCCTGCGGAAACATTTCCGGTACGCCGGCGGACACTGTTTGTGGCAACCATACCGGTTCCTGCGTCTCCCTCAGGCGGACACATCGGGATTCCAGCTTTCAGCTTTCCACTTACATCCAGAAGCTTTGCGCCTTCCTCAGTAAGAACTCCTGCATCCTGACCTGCCACCAGAGCTTTCGGCATAATATCGCGAAGCTTCCATGGGAAACCATAAGGTGCAACCAGTTCATCGAACTTCTGAACCATCTCCTCGTTATAGTCCTTCGTTTCACTGTCGATTGGGAACATACCTGCCGCATCACCGATACCAAGAACTCTTTTTCCGGTGAGTTTCCAATGCACATAGGCTTCCAGAGTGGTGATATAATCGATATCTTTTACATGCTCCTCACCGTTAAGGATCGCCTGATACAGGTGTGCGATGCTCCATCTCTGAGGGATATTGTAATGGAAAAGCTCTGCCAGCTTCTCAGAGGCTTCTCCTGTGATGTTGTTTCTCCAGGTACGGAACGGAACCATCAGCTCTCCCTCTTTATTAAACGGCATATAGCCATGCATCATGGCACTGACACCAAACGCACCTACGCTTGTAAGCTCCACTCCATATTTTTTCTGAACATCTTCTGCCATATCCTGGTAACTGCCCTGGAGACCTTTCCAGATCTCCTCCAGGCTGTATGTCCAGATACCATCCACATACTGATTCTCCCATTCATAGGCTCCGGATGCGATGGGCTGGTTCTTATCGTCCACCAGAACTGCCTTGATCCTTGTGGAACCAAACTCAATACCAAGAGCCGTGCGATTCTCAAGAATTGCTGTTTTTGCCTCATTTACTCCCATTGTAAAAAACCTCCCATATTATTTGCTGAAATACATGCTGTTCCATCTCAGCTCATTCTGCAGATTCCGGATCGTTGTATCGCCATCAATATAAACCGCTTCAATACCCATAGCTGCTGTTTTCCAGTCACCCTCGCCACCGAAGCCATAGCCTTTTTCCATCAGTCGCTGGATCGCAAGTCCCGGAAGCTGTTCCAGGGAGCCCAGATCACCAAAGTGTGTTACGATAGCCTGATATTTTTTCTCCTCGAGGAAGCGCTCAAAACCGATCTCGATCCCTGCCTGGACTGCTACATGCTTCTTAAATTCCTCAGGGTCACGTCCATCCAGAATCATATCGTATTTATTATAATATTCTTCTACCAGAACATCAATATCTCCCTGGCTTACATCCTGAACATATTCTGCGATCTCATTAACCGGATAAGCATCGATCTCCCAGTTTTTCCTGGGGATGGGTGATAGTGGTAATGCCCTGTCCCTGTCTTGCATATAGTGAATTATCATAGCCGGTTACCGCAACATCTTCCGGGATCCTTTTGCCCTGACGTTCCAGTTCTTCCATGACCTGGACAGCGATCTGTTGTTTTTATTATTTATCAAAAGTTCCATATAAAGAAAGGCCGGAACACCCTCTCCATTCTGGTGTTCCGGCCTTTATATGCTGCCTTGCATATTTATTTCAAAGTTTTTGCTGCCTTCCGATCATTTCCTGCCTTAGCGGTACATCTTCATATAATCCCCGTGTGCCTCGATCAGCTCATCACACATTGCCTGGATGTCTTTGATGTTCAGCTCTGCACCTGTGTGCGGGTCCATCATGGCTGCCTGATAGATTTTCTGGCGGTCTTTGATCACTGCTGCCTCAATAGCAAGGAGCTGCGGGCTGACATTGGATAAATTCATAGCTGCCAGCTGTGTAGGAAGCTTGCCCACTTTTACCGGATGTACACCGGTTCCGTCGATATAGCATGGAACCTCTACGCAGGCATCCGACGGAAGGTTATCGATGTAACCGTTGTTAAGAACATTTCCACCGATCTTGTACGGTGTGTTTGTAACAACAGCCTCCATGATATAAGAAGCATACTCTTTACTTCTCTCATGGCCGATCTTGCCATCCTTGAGGATATCCTCGCGCTCTTTTTCCCAGCCCTCGATCTGTTTGATACATCTTCTCGGATATTCGTCAAGCGGAATATTGAACTCCTCGATCATCTCCGGATATTTGGATTTAATGAAGAACGGATTATACTCTGCATTGTGCTCACTGGACTCTGTACAATAGTATCCAAGATGACGGATATACTCATAACGCACCATGTCCTCATGCTTCTCACCGGAGGTATTCTTCTCCTCGGCAATTCTGCGGATCTCCGGATACAGATCATTTCCGTCTTTGTCGTGGATCTCAAGGAGCCATGCCATGTGGTTGATACCTGCGATCAGCTCGGTACGTCCCTCAAGCTTGTCTTCCATTCCCATTCCCTCAAGAAGCTTCTGGGAGCAGACCTGAACGCTGTGACAGAGGCCTACAGTACGGATCTTTGTAAAACGCTGCATATAGCCGGTAAGCATTGCCATAGGGTTGGAGTAGTTCAGGAACAGAGTGTTCGGGCAGACTTCTTCCATATCCCGGGCAAACTCTTCCAGGACCGGAATGGTACGAAGTGCACGCATGATTCCGCCGATTCCCAGGGTATCTGCGATAGTCTGTTTAATGCCGTATTTCTTCGGGATCTCAAAGTCTGTAACTGTGCATGGCTCATATCCGCCTACCTGAATGGCGTTGACTACGAAATCTGCATCTCGAAGTGCATCTTTACGGTTCTCGGCACCGAGATAAGTTTTGATCACTGCGCGGTCCTCGTTTACGTTGTGGTTGATGGCACTTAAGATAATTCTGGAATCCTCCAGTCTCTTCTCGTCAATATCATAAAGTGCGATCTCGCTCTCGCAAAGTGCCGGTGTGCACATACAATCGCCAAGTACATTTCTTGCGAAAACCGTGCTTCCTGCTCCCATGAATGTAATTTTGATCATGTTCGTTTCCTCCTGTTTCCTTTGTTTGGTCTCTTATCCGGAATTCTTGTATTTTCTTTGGAATTCCTGATTTTCTGCTATTTTTGCGGTGCAGTCCCGCTTCGTTTTCTTTGTGATCTTATCATACTACCGGAAACTTGTTTAAAATATGTACTTTGATGTTAATAATTGTTGTTTTGTTGCATGAGATACCTGGAAGTAATTTTCTATAACATTTCTTATGACATAAAAAGCTCTCTGCCCGATACCAGAATTTTATATATTCCGGACCAGACAGAGAGTTCTTTTTTCTTTGTGAATATATCACAGAATCAGGACTCCGATTCCATATAATCGCCCTTCTTTCCCTTCACTACAAGTCTTCTCTTTTCTTCCTTGTATTCTCTCGGACTTCTTCCTGTTCTTGCCTTGAATACCTTGGAAAAAGCCAGCGGATCTCCATACCCTACTTTTGCAGCTACTTCACTGACCTGAATACCTCCATTTTTCAGAAGAGTCTTTGCCTTCTCGATACGAAGATTCATAAGATATTCCTGCGGCGAGCATCCGAGGCTTTTTTTAAACGAACTGGTAAGATAGCTCCGGTTGACGCCAATGCGGTCTGCCAGCTCATTGATCTTCAGCCGCTTGTCAAAGTTGGCTGCAATGTAATCCACTGCATGCTCCACATAAACGGAATTTGGATATCTGTGGGATGGGAGAAGCTTGCCTTCTCTCAGACATGCATCCCGGTTATCTGTGATCAGGTCAGAAAAAAGAAGCATCAGAAGTCCGTTCCGTTTCAGTTCATTTTCAAAAACGAGCTTGTTGGTCCGTACCATTGCATCAATATACTTCGCCGCATTTTCCATGCAGTGGATCCTTCGGACCGGATTTTCCCTGCTGAAGCCGCTTACATGGATCACTTCCTCTGCAGTCATTCCCTCAAATCCCACCCAGCGGTACGTCCAGGGATTATCCATGTCTGCCTCATACCAGGCCTCCACACTGGCTGGGATCAGAAATGCTTCTCCACCTGTCAGATGATACTGATGGCCATCCATCTCAAAAACTCCGCTTCCGGATTCCACGATATGAAGTACATGAGAGATCCTTTTATTTGGTCCAAATCGATGTCCCGGATCGCATTTTTCCCACCCACAATAAGTAAGACAGAGATCCACCGCACCTTTCTTTAAATTCTCCAGACATTTATAGCTGTCCGAGTTTGTAAAACCAACTGTGTGAAGCAACTTGTCACCTCCCTGATGTCATATATTATGTTTCCGCCTGTGAGCTGCTCCGCCACCCAATAACAGGCCGCCATATCCGGCGGCCTGTTATTTTTCTGGTCAGGCGGATGTTTTTCTGCAGATAATTTTTATTCCATCATTTACAGAAATCAGTCCTCTGCTTCAATTGTATACAATACAGAATGGAAATCACCGTTTGTCTTATTGCAGTAGTCACGATCAACCGGGATTCCTGCATACATCAGCTCATTTCCGTAAGCTTTCAGGCACTTATCTTCCCATTTTACTTTGTAAAGCTGATCCTCGTCAAGACCCTTGAAGCGCAGACGCATCCAGGAAGCATTGACCTTGTTCAGTCTTTCATAGTATCCGGCAACTGCCTGTTTTTTGTCTCTGGAAACAACCATCCATGCAGTATCATTTCCTTCGAACGGGCTTAAGATACGGTAGAAATCACCCTCCACCTGGATCAGGTCACGATGTTCCTTCATGAATTCCACCTGTGCCTTTACCTCTTCGATCTCTTTGGCACTTAAAAGGTTCAGATCCAGCTCATAGCCAAAGGTTCCGAAATATGCCACATTTGCTCTTGTAGAAAGCGGTGTGGTACGGTGCAGCTGATGATTCGGTACTGCTGATACATGAGATCCCATGCTGACGATCGGATAAACAAAGGAGGTACCGTACTGAATCTTTTCTCTCTCTGCTGCATCGGTATCATCACTGGTCCATGTCTGCGGTGCAAAATACAGCATTCCCGGATCAAATCTTGCTCCGCCGCTTGCGCAGGATTCAAAGAGGATGTCAGGGAATCTCTCTGTCAGTCTTGTATACAGCTCATATACACCAAGGATATATTTATGCATAGTCTTGCCCTGATCTGCTGCAGATGCGCCGCGGCTGAAAGGCTCGGACATGTAGCGGTTCATATCCCATTTAATGTAGGAAATGGAAGATTCCTCAATAACCTTGGAGATGGAATCATAAATAAAATCCACAACCTCAGATCTGGAAAAATCAAGAACGTGCTGATGTCTTGAGTGGGACTCAAAACGGTCCGGTGCTCCGATGAGCCAGTCCGGATGTGCTCTGTAGCAGTCGCTGTTCTTGTTTACCATCTCAAGCTCTACCCAGAGGCCAAATTTCAGGCCCATCTCCTCGATCTTGCGGGAAAGTCCGGAAATTCCGTTTGGAAGCTTATTCTTATTTACAAACCAGTCGCCAAGACCCTGGTAATCATCGTTTCTGGTTCCGAACCATCCGTCATCCAGAACGAAAAGCTCTACCCCAACCTCTTTGGCTTTTTTTGCAATATTGAGGATTTTTTCCTCATCAAAATCAAAATAGGTTGCCTCCCAGTTATTAAGAAGGATCGGGCGTGCATGATTTCTCCATTTTCCGCGCATCAGGCGGTCACGGTACAGTCTGTGGTAAGCCTGGCTCATTCCGTTTAAGCCCTTATCGCTGTATACCATAACGACCTCCGGAGTCTGGAATTCCTCATCTCTGGAAAGCTCCCAGGAAAATCCCTGTGGATTGATCCCCATCATAACTCGTGTCATCTCGTAGGTGGAAACCTCAACCTGTGCAAGGAAGTTTCCGCTGTACACAAAGCTGAAGCCGAAAACCTCGCCTGTATCTTCTGTTGTATGAGGACGCTTCAGCGCGATAAACGGATTCTGCTCAGAGCTGGAGCCGGTTCCTGCAAGACTCTGTACAGCCTGTGTACCCATCTCAAGTTTACGTGTTTTTACATAGCGCTCACGTGCCCACGCACCGGAAAGATGGATCATCTCATAATCCATATCCGGGAACTCCACTGCTGCACTCATCACGTTCTCAAGACGGATTTTCTGATCCCCTTTCTGAACAAGGCGTGCACTTCTTGTGATCACCGGATAATCTTCATATACAGAATAGGTAAGAACAAGATCTGTGTCCATCACAGGATCATGAAGTATGATGTCCAGAGATGTTGCTTCCTCATCGCTCTCTGTATAAGTTGCAGGAAGACCTGCAAGTTTCTTTTTGCCGCCATAGATCTCGTGGGAAACATATTTGAAATCTACGATCTCACTTCCGTTCTCCTGACGAACAGTAAGAGCGGGGCTTCTGAAATCACCGGTTCCGTAAACAGGATACTCCTGTTTGGTATACTGCATGGAAAGAAGTCCCGGTTCCGGAACACATACAGCCATCAGGGAACGCATGATCTCCTCGTGAAGATAACTGAAATCCTCTTTATCGCGGATAGCTTTTCCATAGTACAGATTCTCCATCTGGCCATTTTCCATGATACAGGTGATGTAGCTTAAATGTTTGTTATAAATGTGGAATGTCTTTGATCCCTCGTGAAATTTGATCGGCATAATTTTCTCCTTTTTTTCGTTTACTGCGGATAAAAATATCCGCCTCTTTCCTTAAGAATCATCAAATAACTGTGCATTTTGACATTTGCTTCGATAAAAATACCGCTGACAACCTCAATAACCAAATCCTCAGTTATATACATTGTCAGCGGTCTTGTATTACCTTATGTAATATTTCTGATTACAGTTTTCCACCGCTGGTAGCAATACCTTCGATAAACTGTTTCTGGAAGATCATGTAGATCACGATCATCGGAATGCAGGCGATCAGAGATGCAGCCATCAGTTCCGGGAATTTGGATACATACTGGCCCTGCATCTTTGCAAGTGCGGAAGAAAGTACCAGCATATCCTTATCTGTATTAACGATCATCGGCCACATCAGGTCTTTGAATGCGAATACAGCTGTGAAAATTCCAAGTGCAACCATACTGGATCTTGTAAGTGGTGCCATGATGTAAAGGAAGGTCTGACCGATGTTACATCCATCAAGTCTGGCAGCCTCCTCCAGATCCTTCGGCAGTCCCATGTATCCCTGTCTCAGAAGGAAAGTACCGAACGCAGTGACCATACCTGGGAATACAAGGGCAAAGATCGTATTCAGCATACCCATCTTGCTGACCATCAGGTACTGCGGGATGATGAAGATCTGTACCGGAACCATCATCTGGAACAGTACAAGACTAAAGCAGAGATCACGACCCTTGAAGTTCAGTCGTCCAAATGCATAACCTGCCATAGTTGCTGTAAGAACCGCACACACTACTCGGAAGAAGATCAGAAGCAGTGTATTCTTGTACAGAAGCAGGAAGTTCATATTATTGATAACAGAAATAAATGCGTCTTTTCTCCATATTTTCGGGAAAATGGTGAAAGGATCTACAGATGTTGCTTCCGTTACAGTTTTAAAAGCTGTCAGGATCATCCAGATAAATGGCACAAGCATCGTTATGGACACAATGATCAGTATGACATGTATTAAAATAGTGGTTAATTTCTTTTTTGTTTCCATACTATCCATGGTTAATCCCCCTTTTTAGTTGTAGAATACCCATTTCTTCTGACCGATCATCTGGAATACTGTCAGGATCATGGTGATAATAAGAAGTACTACTACGATCGTAGCGCCGTATCCCATGTTCTTATTGATAAATGCATATTTATAGAACAGATAAACCAGTGACTGAGTCTTGGTAAGTGCCGGGTTTGACTTGTCAATAACCATATAGATCAGGTCGAATACCTGCAGGGATCCAATTACACGTGTAACAAGTACAAAGAAAATAGTTGGCGACAGAAGCGGAATCGTAATGCTGAAGAATGCATTCACACCTGTAGCTCCGTCAATCTCTGCCGCTTCATAATAATCTCTCGGAATTTCCTGAAGTCCTGCCAGAAAAAGAACCATATTGTAACCGATGATAGACCATACACCGATGATCGCAACGGAAAATACTGCAATTTTCGGATCAGAAACCCAGTTTACATGAACATGGAAAACGTTATTGATAAGACCATAATCAGAGTTGAACAGCCATCTCCATACCATGGCTACCGCTGCCGGAGCTGCTACCATCGGAAGGAAGATGATGGTTCTGTAAATAGAACGGCCCTTCATCTTTCTGTTAAGAAGTACTGCAAGAACAAGTGCGATGACAATGGAAAAAGGAACCTCCACGATCGCATATTTGAATGTGTTGATCAGTGCCTGCCAGATCTCTTTATCTGCAAAAACCTTCTGATAGTTCTGTAAACCGATAAAGATATTTCCTTTACCAAAATCTCCTGTTTTGAAAAAGCTCTGGTAAATAGTCTGGAAGATCGGAATGATGTTCAATACGATCAATCCGATGGTTGTTGGGAGAATAAACAGCCAGCCCCAGAGGAACTCACTGCGCTCTCTCTTTGTCCGTGCCTGTGACTTGGTAGTTTTAGCCATAAGAATCACTCCTTCTATTCCTTCTATGTATGAGGCCGCTGCACCTGAGTGCGGCGGCCCCTCTCATTACTGCACTTAATTATCGGTGTTTCTTAATGCTTACTCCTCAGCCAGCTTCTCGTTCATCTGATCAGCCATCTGCTTGCAAGCCTCTTCCATTGTGATGTCGCCTGTGTATACGCCCTTAAGGATCTCGTTGTCCTCGTTCTCCCATGTTACAGTAGATTTGGAGTATGGACGGATCTCCATGTCATCCATCATGTTCAGATAAGCCTGAAGGTTGAAGTCTGCGGATTTAGCCCATGCATCAGATGTATCTTTGTATGCACTCATTGTAACACCAAGCTCAGCCTGTTTCTCCTGAGCCTCTTTGGATCCGAGGTACTCGATCAGCTGCCAAGCTTCGTCTGTGTGCTCACCGGAAGCAGATGCTGCCCATCCAAGTCCGTTGTATACGGAAGCTCTTCTGCCTGTCTCAGCGTTCTTAGGAAGCTCTACACAATCACAGTTCGCTGCTGTGTACTCATTCTCTTTAAATGCTGAAATCATCCAGGAGCCCTGGCATGTCATAGCGATCTTACCAGCCTCGAAAAGTACGTCCTCGTTGTTCTCGGACATTGTCTCAAGAGACGGGATCACGCCATCCTTGATCCATCCTTCCAATGTCTGCATAGCTGCGATCGTCTTCTCATCATCCCAGCCGGATTTTGTCTTGTCATCACTGATGATGTGTCCGCCGTTATCATAGATCAGGTTGTAGTATCCAGCCTGGTTGTTATCATTTCTCATTCCGAGACCATACTGGGAACCGTCATCCTTAGTAAGCTTCTTAGCTGCCTCTGTAACATCATCCCATGTCCAGTCAGCTGTCGGATAATCAAGTCCTGCCTCATCAAATAATGTCTTGTTGTACCAGAGAGCGATGGTATCTACGTCCTTCGGTACTGCAAAATATTTGTCATCGTATGTATACAGGCCCCAGATATCCTCCGGATAGTTCTCCGGATCGATCAGATCGCTGTCTTTGATCTTGTCGGTCAGATCAAGAAGCATATCGTTGGACATGTATCTCTCACTCTCATTGGAGTGCATCCAGAATACGTCCGGAAGGGAACCACCCTGTGCACCGGCCTCAAGCATTGTCCAGTACTCATCCCATTTAACAACGGAGATCTCTGTCTTGATTCCTGTCTTCTCTGTGAAGTCTGCGAGAATTTCTTTGATTCCCGGCTCCTGATTGGTGTCCCAGATGGATACGGAAAGTGTAACATCGTCACCTTTTGCATATACCGGAACTGCTGTCATTACCATGGCACCTGCTAACAATAATGCTGCTACTCTTTTGAAATTCATAACTTCTTCCTCCTTTTAAATCTTTCTTATTTTCCCTCTTTCTTTTGGTCAGTTTTTATATTTTTTCACGTCCCTGACCGTTGATATTATTATAATTGCACATGGAAAAATGATAAATGGATTATTGTCATTTCAACATGGAAAAATGTTACTTTTTATTCATTTTATCCATTTTTTGTTCATACTTAGTTAATTATTCGTCATTTTTACATGTTTTCTTTCATTTATTACATATATTTTCATATTTTTCACTATTTATGAGCATATTTTGGCACCCATTTATTTCCTTGTAGCAAAACCAACATTTTTACATATCTGTTTTTGTATGTTTTTACTAACTCAGCACATGTATAAATGTCATTTTCCAAAAAACACAATTTTCCTTTCCTAACATAATTCCATGCGTGCCATCATTTTCACATGTGCACGCAAAGTTCCATGTTTTTTTATACAGTCCCATAAACCGTGCTGATACTTATCTGCGTCCCCTCTCTTTACACACAATCAAAAACTATGCTAAGATTAGCTGTATCGGACTTTTCCCATATGGTCTGTTTTCATTTCTACATTTCTATATAAGGAGGTATTTCGTTATGAATCTTTTAAATGAAGATAATGTCGTCCATGTATTTCTCAACAAGCTGGGTGACATCGTGATCGCCAATCTTCTTTTTATTCTCTGCTGCATCCCCGTGATCACCATTGGGCCGTCACTAACTGCCCTTTATCACTGCATGATGCGTACAGTAAAAGGGAATAACAACGGCACAACGAAAACATTTTTCAGAGCTTTTAAGGAAAACTTCAAACAGTCACTGATCATATGGCTGCTGATCCTTGCTGCCGGAACCATGATCATCCTGAATATCCGCTTTCTGCTCCATGCAGAAGGAAGCGCTGCACATATGCTGTTTTATCTTTCTGTGGGGGTTCTGACTTTGCTGATAATTTTTACTTTATACATATTCCCGGTAATCGCAACCTTTGCCAATACACTGGGGGCACTTTGCAGAAATGCATTTCTGCTGGCATTTATGCATTTCCCCACAACGATCGCCATTGCGGTGATCACGATCTTTCCATTGTATATGACATATCTCGATGCAAAGCTGCAGCCACTTTACGCATGCTGCTGGTTTTTCTTTGGATTTGGACTTGTAGCTTTTATAAATTCGATGCTGTTGTATCGATTTTTTAAAAAGCTGCTTCCTCCGGAGGAGGATATTTCGCTTTTGTGATGAAAAGCTTGGGAAAATTGTTATTTATTTAGATATAGTATTTTTAGATATAGTATTTTCGCTTTTCAAAGCGGAGGAAATCTGCGAGGGGGAAAGCACTCAGAGTTGCGAAGCCCGTTTTTCCCCCTCGCGCTCCCCCTTTCCGGGCACGCTATATTGTCGTACACTGTGGGAATGTGTTAGTGTATTGGCACGGCGATGTATTCTACGGTATTGATGATGCTGCGCTATGCCGATGAGGATGCCGATGTATTCTACGGTATTGATAATGCTGCGCTATGCCGATGAGGATGCCGATGTATTCTACAATATCAATATCACATCTCGCCCCAGCGCCAATACATTACCACAACAACTCACCTCCAAGTCGACAGCGAAGCGCCTCGACCCATTCTTCCCCGGCAGGCCACAGGGAAACTCAGCCTTTCGTCCCAGTCATCCAGCGCAGCGCTGATGACCCATCCAACTCCCGGGAAACCACCTCACTTCCCACTCTGAACCAAATTCCCACTCCGTCTACTCATTTTCCTATCTGCTCTCTCCTTACTTGTAATCCCTCCGATAATCCAGAATTTTTACAGGAGGAATCAGATGCTATCTGCTCCCTCCTCACCTGTAATCCCTCCCGCCATCGCCACTCTATCCCTTCCGCCCTGAAAAGCCAGCCCGTGAGGCGTGTGCTGTCTGTCACCGGACTCTGCAGGAGGGGAGCTGCTTCTTAGGCGGCGGAAATCTGCGTTGCTTCAAAAATTCTCGCTGTCTGAGCGGCTTCAGACGCGAGTTCGAGAATTTTTGAAGCGGTTTTAGCAGAATTCCGGCGCCTTAGAAGCCAGCCCCCGACGAAGCCCCGGTGACAGACAGCACACGCCTCACGGGCGTCCCCTTTCCCCCTTTCCCATTGCCCTCCCCACCCCAATATTGTATAATCATCTCATACAACATCCACCCCATTTTGTAACCCAAAATTACATTTAGTTTTTGCTGCATAACAAAAAACAGGAGGCCCAACCAAATGAAAAAAGAACCCAACCCACAGCACACCCTCTCCGTCTACTTCTGCGGCCAGGAAGACTGCGGTCCGAACCACTCCTTCGGCCCGGCCATGCGCCCACACTACCTTCTCCACGTGATCTTCCACGGCAAAGGCATCTACCAGTGCAGCGGCCACACCTACCATCTGAAAGCAGGCGACGCCTTTCTCATCCGCCCCATGGACTCCATCTACTACCGCGCTGACAGCTCCGAACCCTGGAGTTATGCCTGGGCAGGCTTTGACGGCTCCGCCTGCAAAGAAATCCTGAAACAAACCGTATTTTCCGACACCCCAATCTTCACCCCGGAAACACCCTCCCGGCAAAACAGCCTCCTCACCCACATGCAAAGCCTACTTGACACCTTTTCCGAAAACAACGGAAACGACCTTGCCTCCACAGGAAACCTCCTCCTGATACTATCCGACATGCAAAAAAAGCCCTCCGAAAGCAGGACCGACATCTCAAACCTGTACTTTCAGAAAGCCTCCGAATACATCAGAAACAACTATGCCTACCCCATCCAGATCTCAGACGTGGCACACTACGTAGGAATCGACCGTTCCTATCTTTACCGAATCTTCATGGAACATGAAAACATCTCCCCAAAACAATATCTCCTGAAACACCGCCTCCAGATGGCAACCCAGCTTCTCTGCTCCTCCTCCTGCACCATCACAGAAGCAGCTCTCTCCTGCGGCTTCCGGGACGCTCCCTCCTTCTGCAACTACTTCCGCCAGGGAACCGGCTACACCCCAAAGGAATTCCGCAAAGCCTACAGCGGAACCATCTACACCTGACCAGACACCCGCACTCCGTCCTTTACCAGCCGGTCGGAAGATGATAGCTCCTAATCGCAGTTATAACAGCAGACCGAAACAATTCCATAACAGCAAAAAAAGACGGAAACCATCCCGCAGACTCTGCAAATGATCTCCGTCTTTTATTTTTTTCCTGAAAAGAAATGCTTGATAAACACATACAAAACAATAATAAAAGCAAACACATAACCAAAGGCGCCCAACGCCGGAATCCCCCACAGCTTTGGTTTCATATCCGTAGTACAGATAATGCTGGAACTGATCAGAAGTGCCATCACCCACAGCCCCATCACAATATTCCGCACCAGCCGCCGCAAAAGCCACGCCAGATCATCCGAGGCATGAAGATCCAGATTGATCTTTGTCTGCCCCTTCATACAGCCCTGAAGGAAATCCGCCGCCAGAGAAGGAATATCCACTGCACGTTTCAGGGACCAGGCAAGATTTTTTCCTTCTTTTTTTATCTCACGCTTCCAGTTCCCGTTGCTGAACAGCTGCTCCTTGAGCCTTGCCGCAGCAATCTGTGTCATATTGATGTCCGGACATATCTCAGCCAGAACCCCCTCCACATGAGTCAGCCCCCTTGCAAGCATAGTCAGTCCGTGAGGCATCATGATCTTATTTTCTTTCATGACCTCCATCAGGTCCACCATCACTTCAGCCACATCAATGTTCCCCATATCCGCAGTACCGTATTTCTCCATAAGTCCGCGGAGATCCTCATAAAGCTTGCTGGAATCCGGTTTGCCTTTAAACTCCCCAAGAGCCAGGACCGCATCCTGGATCTTGCCGATGTTGTTCATGGCAACCCCTTCAATAGCTTCTGCGATCAGCTGACGATCGTGCTCTGTAAGCCGTCCCATCATTCCCATATCGATCCAGACGATCTTTCCATCCTGGATCCGCACGTTTCCCGGATGGGGATCCGCATGGAAAAAGCCATCCTCCATCACCTGTTTGATGAAATTATCCACATATTTCGTTCCGACCTCATTAAGATCATAACCATTGGCCAGAAGCGCAGCCTTGTCATTGACGGCAAAACCGTCAATATATTCCATCACAAGAATATGCGGCGAAATATACTCACGGTAGAGAATCGGTACTTTCACAAAAGCCACATCTTTGTTCTTTTTTGCAAATTCTGCCATATTTGCAGCTTCTGTCAGGAAATTCATTTCCTCCTGGGTCACAGTCCACAGTTCACTTAAAACCATGTTCAGATCCACCATGCCCTTAATGCTCACCGGCGGCATCAGGCGCACTGCTTTATGCATCAGGCCGATATCCCTGGCCATGGTCTCATAGATTCCCTTTCGCTGAACCTTGATCACAACCTCGTCACCTGTTTTCAGCGTGGCCCGATGCACCTGGGCAATCGATGCTGCTCCCAGAGGTTTCTGCTCAATATGCTGAAATTCTGCCTGCCACGGACAGCCCATGGACTCTTCCAGTACCTCGATCACCTGGGAAAAAGGCATCGGTGGTACATCAGAGCAGAGCTTCATCAGCTCGTCACAGTAGCGTTTCGGCAGAATATCGGAACGAAGAGACATGATCTGACCCAACTTAATATAAGTTGGGCCCAGATCTTCCAGTATGAGCCGGAGCTTCTCAGGAGAAACACCCCGGGTAATGGCATGTTTTTTCAGAACGGCTGTGATCTCTCTCAGCCGTTCTCCATATCCGCCTTTCTCTTTTTTCTCCTTTTCTTCTCTGCCCATAAACTTCTCCATTTACTGCTTCGTCTGCGTTGTCGTTTAGTCAAGCGGATATTTGCGATCCGCAGTCGGTTACTCTGCTGCCTGTTCTTCGCTCCCGGTATCTTCTGCATTTTCTGTTTCCGCAGAAGCTTCCTGTACAGATTCCTCTGCCGGTTCTTCTGCTGTCTCGGCTTTCTCCTCAGCAGCCTCGGCCTGCATGTGCTCGATCTGCGCCTTCACAGCAGCCAGCTGCTCCGGTGTCAGCCTGGAAATCGTTGCCTTCAGTTCTTCCTGATCATTCTTTCTGGCTGCAGATTCCTTTACAGAATCAGCAGCTGTCTTAACTGTTGATTTGATGTTATGCTTCAGCTCCTGATTAAGAACCTTACCCTGTTCAACCGTAAGCTCACCCTTTTTTACCAGTTCATCCAGGATTTCTTTGGATTTCTCTGCTGTCACTGCTGCTGTACCAATACCCACCAATAAAATTTTCTTCAGTCCTTCACCTAATTCCATAATATTTTCTCCTTTCCTGAAACCGGCAGCTGCCGGACCATCACACCACAGTCCGACAAGACCCTATCCTGAAACAAAAGTTTTCTGTTCCTGTCATATTCCCAGAAAAGCAAGTCCCTTGGGAACAAAAATGATCAGTCCGACGATCGCTGCCATGATCGCTGCGATCAGTACTGCTCCGGCCGCTGTGTCCTTGGCGATCTTTGCCAGTGGGTGACGTTCCTCTGTGACCAGATCCACAACAGCTTCCACTGCCGTATTCACCAGCTCAAGCGCCATCACCATTCCGAACAGCCCCAGGCAGATACACCACTCTGTCACGGAAATCCCAAGGATCAGTCCTGCGATCACCACAAGCGCTGCCACCATACAGTGGATCTTCATATTTCTTTCCTTGCGGATGCAGGTAAAAATCCCCTGAAACGCATATCCGAAGCTTTTATACAGCGGATCCTTCTTTCTGCCTGCCATGTTCCTCACCTGATTTCCTGTTTGAATTATTCCCTCCAACGGGAAGTATGGGATTATTATAACAAGTTTGTAGTAATATTTCCAGTATTCCGGAAAATTTATGAATATTTAAGGAGTATATGTGGTTATTCACAGACAACTGTTCAAGCGGATAAAAGCATCCGCACTCAGTTAAACCACACATACTCCTGATCCTGTTGCATATTCTGTAAAATTTCCGGATATCCTGAATTATTTTTCCGGATATATATACAGATGTCACATATTATTCCACATTTTTCAGTGCTTCATCCATGGGCACATGACGGATCCTCCGGAATTCCAGCACTGCTACCACTGCATAGGCTGCGATTCCGATCGCTGTCATTTTCACATAGATCATGGGATCCACCCACATGGTGATCCATCCCGAAATACTGGAAAGCATCATCTCGCGGAACAGCACTTCCATGATCTGCCGTTCAACCGGAAGGCTTAACAGCAGGCAGAACACCACCACAAGTGATGTGGAAAGTATATACAAACGGCTGATCTCACCATTTGTATAGCCCAGGATCTTGGTCATGGAAATCGACTGGGCATTTTTTTCGATGATGACCTTGGAAAGCAGATAGATCACCACCAGGAAAATGATCACGGAAAATCCATACATCATTCCCATCATATCTCCCATGGAGACATCCAGCTGCCTGGATATTTTTGTAAGAGCTTCCAGATCAATAACAGAGCCGATATATTTTGAAGGGATGTCTCGGATCTCTGTATCAGAGAAATATCCTCCAAAATAATCATCTCCAAGATCAAACGCCTCATTCAGTTTATCTCTTTCCATAAATACACAGAGGCTTGCCGCATAATCATAGATTCCATCTACTTTAAAGGAATACTCATCCTTCTCGTATTTTTCCTTCAGAGTTATGGTGTCGCCCTCCTTGATCCGGAATTTGTCCGCATAGGCACTGGAAATATAAACACCGTCTCCCGAAAGATCCGCCTGGATATACCGGCTGTCAGGCTCCACACCGTAAAAAGCGATCTCCTCACTTTTATATTTACCAGGCATGGTATTCAAAGAATACGCAGAAAATTTTTCCGCATCTTTATTGTCCGTTCTGATATCCGTATAATATTCCAGAAGAGAATTCATGGCATCCTCTTTATTCCCAGAATAGGCACTTGCCGGAACCGAAAGTATGTACTGGTATTTCGCCAGCATATTCTCCTGGATCTCCATCTGATAATGATCCAGCGTAGACGGCAGGAGCATGCCGAAAAACAGCAGCAAATTTGCAAAAATGACTCCCACAAACAGCACCAGATAATTGCTGACATTCTGAAAGATCACCCGGAGGCGAAACCTGGAAAAAATTCCGATCTTCGGACTTAAATACACCGCGCGTTTCTGTCTTTTCCCGGAAAAATCCCTTCTCAGGAACTTCAGAGGCGAAAGCTTCAGGCGGTACCAGAGCACTGCATGATCGATCAGTATCATAATGATGACCGGAACTACAGTTGTCAGAAGAAAGGCATCTGCATTCCATACTGTCACATAAGTCGGCAGACTATAGCTCCCGTAATACATGTCTGCACATACACCCTTAAATACGGTATATCCAAGAATATTTCCGATCAAGGCACCGGCCAGCGTGACCAGAACCGGAAGCGTCATATAATGAAGGATCAGCTCCCGCCTGGTATAACCGGATGCACGTAACGTACCGATAACACCGGCTTCCTTTCGGATCGTATTGCTGATGGTAATTCCAAACACAAAAGCCATGATCACGATCACAATATAAAGAAGCGTGATGACCATTGCCCTGTCTCCGCCCATATCATCACCGGTGAAAATGATCGCCTGGTTAAGATAACGTGGGACAAAGGTTTCCAGAGCTACCACTTTGCCAATATCTTCCATGAGATCCTCGGAAACCTTCTTCTCCTCTTTTTCGTCCTTTGGCTGATGATCATATATCCATGCATAATTATACCGGAGCTTTTCCTGATCCAGGTTTTCAAATTCCTCCGGAGCTACGATCGCCACACCAAACTTTACAGAATCAAACATGGAATCATTATTATTCTGAAACAGGGCACTGTAATCCGAAAGTGCCACCAGACCTGTGATCTTCCAGGATTTTTCACCTCTGATCAGGGTATCTCCTACCTTAAGACTGTTGTTATCCGCATACATACGGTCAATGGCGATCTCGCCCTGCCCTGACGGCATTTCTCCCTTCATCAGGCAGACCTTATTCACCTTCTCACGGTTTTTAAAAAAACGCATGGTGCTTCCGTTATCCAGATCTTCTTCTATATAGTAGTTCTCATAAAGCTTAACACCGGCAGCTTCAATACCCTTCCACTGAGAACTGTAAATCTTTTCCGCAGTACGGAAATTTCCGTTTTCGATGTTATATTTATCAAAGCTCTCATTATAAGCCTTCAGCATGCTTCCATCGGCTACCAGAAAGCCGGACACAAACCCGATGGTCAGTACCATCAGCAGGAAAACCACCAGATATTTTCCAAATTCCCCCTTCAGTTCCCTGGGGATACGTTTACGTAAAGGATTCTTCATAATGCCCCCTTACCATTCCAGGTCAGCAGCCGGAATCTTCTGCTCATTCTGATAGTTTCTGCGGATCATCCCGTCACGAAGCTTTACCACACGGTCTGCCATATCCTTGATGGCATCGTTATGAGTAACCATGATTATAGTATTTCCGTATTTGTGATTGACTGTTTCGATCAGCTTCAGGATTTCCTTGGAGGTGTTGTAGTCCAGAGCGCCGGTAGGCTCATCACAAAGCAGGATATCCGGATTTTTTACAATGGCACGTCCAATAGCAGTTCTCTGCTGCTGACCTCCCGAGAGCTGGTTCGGAAGCTTCCGCTGATGTTCATAAAGTCCCAGTGTCTCCAGCAGTTCATCCACATCCAGCGGTCTGTCACTTAAATAAGCACCAACTTCAATATTCTCCCTCACAGTCAGATTGGGGATCAGATTATACATCTGAAAAATATATCCCAGATGTTTTCTGCGGTAGAGGGAAAGCTTCTTTTCATTCATATCCTCCAGCTGTTCTCCCTGAATGGTAATGCTTCCTGCATCTGCTCCGTCAATGCCGCCAATAATGTTTAGCAGCGTGGATTTCCCGGAACCGGACGGCCCCAGAAGCACACAAAATTCTCCCTTTTCAATCTCAAGATCGATCCCCTTCAGAACATCTACATGGCTCTCTCCTGCCCCGAAGGATTTTTTGATTTCTTTTATCTCCAGAAACATAAACCTCTCCTTCCATTCCTATACATTTCTTCTTTATATATGAATATACATATATGTTAGTCTGGGCTTACTCTTTTGTCAAGAAGCAGACTTATTTTCGTATTTTTTCCATATATCTATGTGCGCTGTACCGGTCCGGCTCTTGCCAAAAGCCGTCAAAACGTATATAATGTGGGAGTATCTGTATATTTTTAACCAAATAATCTTATTTTTAAAGGAGTGAATATTGAAAGTGGACCCCAGCGACACTTACCAGATAATCATATTACTTATTCTGCTGGCATTGTCAGCCTTTTTCTCATCTAACGAAACCGCGCTGATGTCGGTAAACAAGATCCGTCTCCGCTCTCTTGCAGACGAGGGAAACAAGCGTGCAGCCATGGCTCTCGATATCCTGGAGAACCAGACGCCCAAGCTTCTCAGTGCGATTCTCATCGGAAACAACATTGTAAACATTTCAGCTTCTTCCCTTGCAACCACACTTGCATACAGCTTTGGCGGCTATATGGTCAGCATCGTGACGGTGATCCTGACGGTTCTGATCCTGATCTTCGGTGAGATCACCCCCAAGAACTACGCAACCATTAACTCTGAAAAGATCACCCTCCGCTATATCCCGGTCTTTAAATTTCTTATGACTATCATGACACCGGTGATCTTTATCATCAATCTCTTTTCAAGAGGTGTGATGCGCCTGATGCGTGTGGATCCGGATGCAGCCAGCAAGGCCATGACCGAGGAGGAGCTTCGTACTATCGTGGACGTCAGCCATGAGGACGGTGTCATTGAATCCGACGAAAAAGAAATGATCTACAATGTGTTTGATCTTGGAGATGCCACAGCCAAGGATATCATGGTTCCAAGAGTACATGTTACCTTTGCGGATGTGGAATCCACCTATGATGAGCTGATCGATATTTTCCGCGAGGATAAGTTCACGCGTCTGCCGGTTTATAAGGACAGCCAGAACAACATTGTGGGAATCATCAACATGAAGGATCTTCTTCTTTACGACAAAAATGAGGAATTTGTTATCGATCATTTCCTCCGAAAGCCGCATTTCACTTACGAAACAAAAAGCATTTCCGATCTTCTTGTGGAAATGAAGGACTCCACCTTCAACATTGCCATTGTACTGGATGAATACGGTGATATGGCCGGACTGATCACACTGGAGGATATCCTGGAGGAGATCGTGGGTGAGATCCATGACGAATACGATGAGAAGGAGGACGAGCTTGTCCAGAAGATTTCCGACCGGGAATATATCATCGAAGGTTCCATGCATCTGGATGACGTAAATGATCATCTGGATACGGAACTGGATTCCGAGGATTATGATTCCCTGGGTGGATTTATCATCGAACATCTGGATCGTCTGCCTGTTGCCGGTGACGAAGTGATCACAGAAGACGGAATCCGTCTGATCGTAGAAAAGCTGGATAAAAACCGTATCGAGAAAGTGCATGTCTACCTTCCGGAAAAAAATCCTGAAACACGGGATAATACCGAATCCTGAGTAAGCAGGCTCCAGCTCCGTAACAAGAAACAGCTGATGTACCGAAAAAATATTTAATACTTAATATCATCCATATCGGAACTGTTATCGTAATCCCCGGCTCACCCGTTGAGCCATCAGGATTTTTGATTGACAGTTCCGATATTTTATATTATAATGATAGAAAATTTTTATCCATATTTACTAAATGCAATGACAGGGAGTAGTACACAGTCTCCGGATGCACAGAGAGAAGATGGCCGGTGAGAATCTTCGTGACTGAACTGTGGAAGTAGCCCTCGAGCAGTGGACTGAACCATGGATCTTCATGCAGTAGGCTTCATCGTCATTCCCACGTTACAGGGAGGCAGTATAATTTTGTACTGGCAGAGAGCAGAGTTTTACCTCTGAAAACAGGTGGTACCGCGGAATCATCCGTCCTGAGCATATTTTATCCGATATGCCGGGACTTTTTTATTGGAAAAATTTCTCGCGGCAGCCCTTATCTGCTTAACTTTTCACATCATCAAAGGAGGGAACCAATTCATGAAACAGATTTCCGGAAACAAATTGCTTGTAAAAGCCTTAAAAGAAGAAGGCGTTGATGTTCTGTTCGGCTATCCTGGTGCCTGCACCATCGATATCAGCGATGAATTATATAAACAGAACGGCATTGACATCATCCTGCCGCGTCACGAGCAGGCCCTTGTACACGAAGCAGATGCCTATGCCAGAACTACCGGAAAGGTTGGCGTATGTCTCGTTACCAGCGGTCCCGGAGCTACCAACCTTGTTACAGGTCTTGCAACTGCCAACTATGACAGTGTTCCGCTTGTATGCTTTACCGGACAGGTTGCCCGTCACCTCATCGGAAACGATGCGTTCCAGGAGGTTGATATTGTCGGGATCACCAGAAGCATCACAAAATACGGTGTTACCGTCCGCAACCGTGAGGATCTTGGACGTATCATCAAGGAAGCCTTCTATATCGCACGCACCGGACGCCCAGGCCCGGTTCTCATCGACCTTCCAAAGGATGTAATGGCCGAGCTGGGAAGTGCTGAGTATCCGAAGACCGTCAATATCCGTGGCTACAAGCCTAACACCAGCGTGCATATCGGACAGCTGAAGCGTGCCCTCAAAATGCTGCAGAAGGCCAAAAAACCTCTGTTTCTTGCTGGCGGCGGTGTGATCATTTCCCGCGCGCAGGAGATTTTCACCCAGGTTGTTGAGAAAACTCAGATCCCGGTTGTCACAACCGTCATGGGACGTGGCGCCATTTCCACAAAGAACCCTCTGTTTATCGGAAATCTTGGTATGCATGGCGCTTATGCCGCAAATATGGCCGTGAATGAATGCGATCTTCTGTTTTCCATCGGAACCCGTTTTAACGACCGTATCACAGGCAAGCTCCATGAATTTGCCCCACATGCACAGATCGTCCACATCGATATTGACACCGCTTCCATTTCCAGAAATATCCATGTAGACATCCCCATCGTTGCCGATGCAAAAGAGGCAATAACAAAAATGAATGAATATGTACAGGACTGTAATACCGGCAAATGGCTGAAGCAGATCCAGGAATGGAAGGAAGAGCATCCTCTTACCATGAAAGACCGTGGTATTATGGGACCGCTGGATATCATCGGCGAGATCAACCGCCAGTTTGACAAGGCCATTCTTGTTACCGATGTAGGTCAACATCAGATGCTGGTGAGCCAGTATGCAGACATCACCGAGAACCGTCAGCTGATCATGTCCGGCGGACTTGGAACTATGGGTTACGGCCTTCCAGGTGCTATCGGTGCCAAGATCGGTAATCCAGACACACCGGTCATCTCCGTTTCCGGTGACGGCGGCATGCAGATGAACATTCAGGAGCTGGCTACCGCAGTTCTGGAGGAGCTTCCGATCATCTGCTGTATCTTTAATAATGAATATCTCGGAATGGTCCGCCAGTGGCAGAAGCTTTTCTACGGAAAACGTTACGCCATGACAAATCTGAAGGCCGGTGCACTCTCCCGCCGCACAGACGGTCAGGAATATCCGGAATACACACCGGATTTCATCCGTCTCGCAGAGAGCTATGGGGCAAAGGGTATCCGCGTAACTGAGAAGGATCAGATTGCGGCTGCTTTCGAAGCGGCTAAGAAGAATACAAAAACTCCTACGATCATCGAATTTATCATTGATCCGGAGGAAATGGTTTACCCGATGGTCAAGCCGGGCGGCACCCTGGCTGATCTGATCATGGATTGTTAGGAGGAATGAATGATGGATAAAGGAATGAAAAAAAGATGGATCTCTCTCTACGTTGAAAACCAGGTCGGTGTTCTTTCCAAGATTTCCGGTCTTTTCTCCGGAAAGTCCTATAACCTGGACAGTCTTACTGTTGGAACCACGGAGGACCCAACAGTTTCCAGAATGACCATCGCCACAGTCAGCGATGATGAAACCTTTGAGCAGATCAAAAAACAGCTGAACCGTATGATCGAGGTGATCAAGGTTATTGATTTTACAGACGTGTTCGTTCGAATGAAGGAGATCCTTTACATCAAGGTAAAGGGCTGCTCCCCGGAAGATAAAGTAGAACTTTTCCAGATTGCTGAGACTTTCAAGGCACGTGTCATCGACTATGGAAAAGACAGCCTCCTTCTGGAATTCGTCCAGACCGCAACCAAAAATGACGCGGTCATCAAGCTTATCAAAGAAGAGTTCAAACATATCGAAGTTGTCCGCGGCGGAAGTGTCGGAATTGAGTCTATCAGTATGATGGAGAGATAAAAGCTGAATAATACTCCGACAGAAAAACACGGGGCTGATGCTTTAACGATTAATAAATCGTGATTTTTACAGCCCCGAGTTTGTTCATATACATTCATTATTTCTGCATAAATTCAAGCGCTGCCTCTTTCGTCGGAATCGCAGGGATTCCGCCTCTCTTTTGCACACACAATCCAGCAACTGCATTTCCCAAAACAGCACACTTTTTGATTTCTTCCCATTCCATTTTTTCAACATTCTTATTCATAGAAAGGATACTGCATAATACGCCTCCCCAGAATGAATCACCTGCCCCAGTCGTGTCGATCGCATGTGTCTGAAATGCTTTGATGATTTCTTTTCTGCTTTTTGTTGCCATAAGAACGCCCTGTTCTCCCAATGTAATAGCAACCAGCTTTGGTCCCATGGCAAGGAGTTGATCTGCAGCCTGCTCATAACTTTTCGCCTCTGTCAACAGAGTACTCTCTTCATCCGATACCTTCATGACATCTACCAATTCTATGACAGATCTCATTTTTTTCACTGCATACTCTTTGCTCTTCCAAAGAGACGAGCGATAATTTGGATCATAGGAAGCAACTCTCCCAATGCCACGATATCAACTTTTTCTTCCATTTTTCAGTTCCTCTACAATCTCGTTATAACGTTTTTTATTTAACCGGTAGAAAAATAATACAACCGCAGTCACAATCCACAGTACACCCGGAATCGTCGTAAATGCATGTTTCATAATTGAAAGTACAATTGCATTTTGTGTCTGATTTGCAATATAACCATATTTTCCAAGTAATCCTGCTAAAAGTGCTGTTCCAACTGCCATTCCGATTTTATTTCCAAGTGAAATAAATGCATACTGAAAACCGTCATTTCTAAGTCCGGTTTTCCACTCCCCATATTCCACACAGTCTGGAATAATTGCATAGATTGCGGTATTAAATCCAGAGAAGAAAAACTGTGTGAGACCAGATAATGCATAAAAAATAGCTGGTGATTCTTTGGCATTGAAGAAAAACATAGACAACATGGAAATTCCTGTAAATAAAGCAAAGAGAGATGCTGTTCTTCCTTTGTTATTCAACTTGCGGAATAATGGTTGAAAACAGGCTGCCCCGATGATAGAAGGAATAATGATGCACATCGAATAAGTTGTGTAGTAGGAGGCATTCCCTTCCACATATGTAAAATAATACAGAATATCTGCATTTCTACCATATAATGTAAATCCAAATAATATCTGTCCTGCCAATGCAAGAAGATATGGTCTGTTCTGCATGACTGCTTTCAACTGTATCTTTACAGAAATTTTTTCTTTTTCCGGAGTAATCACTGCCTCTTTCGTCTTCGCAAAGCAGAAGAAATGACAGGCTGTAAAAATACATCCATATATGACCGCCACCGTCAGATATCCTGTCTTTGCACTGTGACTGCCGAATTTGCTGAGCAGCGGAACTGTGATAATATTTAACACACCAATTGCAATCATCGCTGCAACCGAGCGGGATGTATTTATTTTTGCACGTTCATCAATATCCTGTGTCATAGCACCACACAAGGTTCCATATGGAATATTCACACAGGTATACCCCAAAACCAGCAGACAATATGTAATTACCATATAAATGATCTTTCCATTCTGCGGCCAGTCGGGTCTTGCCCAGAATGTCATAACAAGAAGAATCGCTGTAATTGGTGCCGCTACTAACAGCCATGGACGGTACCGTCCCCATCTCGATTTTGTTTTATCCGTAAGTCCCCCGACGATTGGATCATTGATCGCATCCCAAAATCTTGAAAAAAGCATAAGTGCTGACACAGCCGCCATACTGATTCCGAACACGTCTGTATAAAATATCATCAGAAAATTACTGACGAACATCCAGCTGAAATTACATCCGACATCACCAAACCCATATGCAATCTTACTGATCAGCGGTACTTTTCCATTTTTGTTTTCGCTTCCCATATGTCCCTCCTATTTTTATCAGAGTTTCTGACAGAACTCTATTCTTTCCTCATTTGGTCCCTTGATCATAAAAAACTTCACACCATTTTCCCAAAATGGCAGTTCTTCGATTCCGTCTGTAATAATTGTGTATTTTTCATTGCAGATTTTCTGATACATACTTTCAATGTCTTCCACATCAAGTGCAACATGTTGGTATGCACCGTCTGACATTGCCGCCTGCCCATTTTCAAAAGTCTCTATACAGTAATTTTTTATCTGTAAAAATGCCACTTTTTCCCCTGCTTTTTCATTATAAGACTGCATAATTACTTCAAATCCAAGACTCTTATAAAACTCAACTGTTTTCTGCAAATCGTTTGTCGGAAGCCCGACATGGGCAACTCCGACAATTCCATATTTATTTTCCATACGAACTCCTCACTTTTCACTGACGTTGATAATTACTTTCATCGTTGTCTCGCGGTTATCATCAATATACTGGTACGCCTTCAGATAATCTTTAAAAGCAAATGTCTTTGAGATGAGCGGTTTCAAATGAACTTTGCCCTCATTTACCAGTCTGATTCCATCTATGTAATCATCATGGCGGTACATCATCGTGCTCTTAATGTCAAGTTCGTGGTCATTTGCCACTGCAAGATCTACTTCTGCCATTCCTGCAAAAACAGCCACCAGTACGATCGTGCTTCCTTTTCTTGCATATTTAATTGCCTGTCCCATTGTGATATTGTTTCCGGCACAGTCGTAGATCACATCTGCCTTATCCGGTCCAAATGCTTCGATCATTGCCTCACCGAAGTCTTTATTTTGGGTATTCACACACACATCAATTCCACATTCTTTTGCCTTTGCCAGTCTAAGATCACTGATATCTGTGATCATCACTTTCGCTGCCCCCATTCCTTTTGCTGCCTGTGCCACGAGATTTCCAATCGGTCCTGCTCCAAGGACTGCAATATTCATGCCAGCCACATCGCCCATCTGTTTTACACCATGAACTGCCACAGCAAGAGGTTCGATCATAGCTCCTTCTTCATAGGACATATCTTCTGGAATAGGTGTTACTTTCGATGCATCCACTGCAAAATACTCAGATGCTGTTCCTGTCGTCTGAAATCCCATTACTTTTAATTCCTCACAGAGATTATACTTTCCATGACGACATGGATAGCAATGTCCACAATATACCTGAGGCTCTATCGTCACCTTCTGTCCCACATGAAACTCTGTGACATTTTTTCCAAGTTCTGTAATCTCACCGGAAACCTCATGTCCCTGTGTTACCGGATATTTTGTAAACGGATGTTTTCCATGATAAACATGAATATCTGATCCACAAACACCAATATTCATAATCTTTACCAACACCTGATTTTCCTTTACCTCCGGAACCGGAACCTCTCTGAAAATAATTTCTCCTGGATTTGTCATTACCTGCTGTAACATAACTGTTTTCTCCTTTTTTATGTTATTTTGTTTTATGTTTTATAAAATGTTTTATCAAAGTAATTATATTATTACCATGTAAACACAATTTGTCAATATGTTTTTTCATATTTTTATATATTTCATAATTTCAAAATATATTTTTTGTATATTTTTCATAATTAACATAAAAAAAAACGGAAAGGAAACCGTAGTTACTGTTTTCTTTCCGTTTTTTACTATAATATCTTTTTCTAATTTTACACAACTTCTCGTTTTTCACACATATAAAGCGGACATCTGCATTCACTTTGCAACCTGTCAGTGGGAGCTTTTAACTCCAACAGAGTGAACATCCCCTTACCCAACGCTTGACGCCCTGCGCACCAGATGCGGTGGACTGCTTATCTGCGTTCAAAAAATTTACAATTCTGCCATATGTTTTGTAAAAAAGTATTTCGCGGCTCCAACAGCCGACGCTTCTTTCTTATACGAACAATTTTTTAAGTATGAAACATCATGCTCAAAGCCATTATATGCCATCACTTTTTCTCCCAGTGGTATCATATAATCTGACAATACACCTCCCACATCACCTCCGAGTATAATATCCATATCATATGCCATCCGCAGATTTGATATCAAAACAGCAAGATGATCCAGATACTCATTCCATGTCTGCAAATTTTTTTCATCACCACTTTCAATTTTTTCCATAAATGCATCCAGTGACTGCCTGTTATCTTGTGTCAGTACACTTGCAGCACAATATGCATCTGCACATCCTGATTTACCACAATAACACTTTCTTCCACCGGGAACGAGTATCATGTGACCAAACTCACCTGCTTTCTGGTTCTGCCCTCGAAACAGCTTTCCATCTATGCAGAATGCGCCTCCTAAGGTGTGGTTCAAAGACAGATATATCGCATTTGGATACTTTTGCTTTTTTTCTGCAAGCATTGCAGCATTAGCATCGTTTTCAAAATATACTGGAATTTCCAAAGCCTGCTCTAAAAAGCGCAGACTATAATTCTCTATACCTAAAGCATGGGATTTTAAAACGATCCGTTCTTTCTGATCAATAATTCCCGGAATCGCCACTCCAATCCCAAGTAGCGTATCCTTCGATAATTCGCCTTCAAGAAAAGTTTTGACCTTTTGTGCCACTTCTGTACAATAGGATAATTCTGCCGTAAATTTTAAACGGATGCGATCTTTTTTTATAATCTCATCTCCAAGATTTACTAATACCATTTCTATATGATTCGCTGTAATCAAAATTCCCATTGCATGACAGTATGACTTATTAATCCCTATACTTTTTGCCTTTCTTCCACCGGTCGAAGCATATTCCCCAGTTTCTTCCAACACCATTTTTTCTAACAAGTCATTCACATTTGCTAACACAGTCGGCATACTCAAGTTTAACTCTTTTGCGATTCCCGCCTTGGATGTAACATGATTGTTCAGCACATAATTAATTATTCTTTTTCTTGTTATATTTTTTTTATCTTTATTTTCCGTTTTCTTACCCTCTTTTATTAAATATATTATAAAAGAATTATATGCTTTTTTATTCTTCTTGTAAAGCAATGTTTTTTGACACTCCCCACAGCTAAAGCAGGGGGATTCTTGCTTCTCCCACTACTGCATTGGCAAACACCTTACGGTACTGCAATGTCTTACACAGT